>NZ_DATFIP010000073.1:0-26631 GCF_035270045.1 Salibaculum sp. | reverse complement strand
AGAGCGACCTGCGCTGGCTGCGGCACTACGGGTTCAGCGCGCTGCAGGTGCCGACGCTGCACGGGGGATGACCTGCGGTAAGCCCGGCCGTCGCTGGCGATCCCGGGAGGACTCGAACCCCCAACCTGCTGATTAGAAGTCAGCTGCTCTATCCAGTTGAGCTACGGGACCGCTGCTGCTTTTTAGCGGGGGCTGATGCGGCTTCGCAAGCGCATTCAATGGTTGTCGGGGAAAGGTTTGGCGGCGGCGAGGGGCAGGGCGGTGAAAGCGAGGACGTCTGCGCCGGCGGGGCATACATAGACTGCCAGCGCGGCCGGCGACGGGGCGAAGACAGCAAAGCCGCTACCTGCTTGTCAGCGGCACCCCGACCAGGACCGTGAAGAGTGTTGACTGAACCAGGGTTGGTTGGTGCCCCGACCCGTCCGAGAGGCGGCCCCGTCGCACTTCGAGCACCCTGGTGGCGATGTCGTCCACGCCCTCGTCGTCAACCGCCTCGGCCGGCGGCATCCACGCGCGGAAGACCAGGTATCAGGGCGCCCGCCGGACGGTCAGTGCCCGGGCGGACCGGAGCCAGCGGTGGCGTCCGGCGATCCGGGCGGCGCCCTGTCAGTGGGTCCAGGCAGCGCGGCGATCGGTGGCGAAATTCTCACCGTATCCCTTGGGCCGGATGTTGGCGGCGCGCTTCTTGGGCTCGCGGACGATGGCGTCGATGCCATGCGTATCGGCATAGGCCAGGGCTTCGTCCTTGGTATCGAAGGTCAGACGCACCTGGCTCTGGGTGTCGTCGCTGCTGGTCCAACCCATAAGGGGATCGACCTCGCGTCGGGACGCGGGCGCATACTCCAGCACCCAGTGTTGGCTGCGGGCGTTGCCCGATTGCGTGGCGGTGCGTGCGGGCTGATAGATGCGTGCGCGCATGGAATATCCTCGATCAAAGACTGCGTTGTTATCCCTTATCCCTAAGGACGCGACAAGGGGAATGCCACGATCCCCATCGTCGCGGCAAGTGGCCGCAGGATATGACACGCGCCTTGCGACCCGGCAAACACATTATAGCTCTGTGATGTGACAAGCCCCGCTTCGAAGGAGGTCCCGATGCTTGACACCCTCACCGCCGAAACGCTGGCGCGGATGCAGTTTGCGTTCACCGTTTCGTTCCATATCATCTTCCCGGCCTTCTCGATCGGACTGGCCAGCTATCTTGCGGTACTCAACGCGCAGTGGCTGCGCACACGGGACCGGACGTATCTTCAGCTGTTCGACTACTGGAAGAAGATCTTCGCCGTCGCCTTCGGCATGGGCGTGGTGTCTGGCATCGTGATGTCCTACCAGTTCGGGACCAACTGGTCGGTGTTCTCGGACCGGGCGGGGCCGGTGATCGGGCCGCTGATGGCCTATGAGGTCCTGTCGGCCTTCTTCCTGGAGGCCGGGTTTCTTGGCATCATGCTGTTCGGCCGCGACAAGGTGGGCGAGAAGCTGCACATGTTTGCGACCGCCATGGTCGCCTTTGGCACGCTGCTGTCGGCGACCTGGATTCTGTCCGTGAACAGCTGGATGCAGACCCCGGCGGGCTATTCAATCAATCAAGCCGGGCAATTCGTCCCCGAAAACTGGTGGCAGATCGTCTTCAACCCGTCCTTCCCCTACCGCCTTCTGCACATGGTGCTGGCGGCCTACCTGACGACCGCGCTGGTCGTGGGCGGGGCCGCGGGCTGGCACATGCTGCGGGGCCGGGTCACCGCCGCCAGCCGCAAGATGTTCTCGATGGCCCTTTGGATGGTCGTCATCGTGGCGCCGCTGCAGATTGTTGCCGGCGACATTCACGGGCTGAACACGCTGGAACATCAGCCGGCCAAGGTAATGGCGATGGAGGGGCATTATGAGTCCCATCCCGACGGGGCGCCGTTGATCCTGTTCGGCATCCCCGACCCCGAGAACAAGGAGATCGACTACGCGCTCGAGATCCCCAAGCTGTCGTCGTTCATCCTCAAGCACCACTGGGACGCGCCCATGGCCGGGCTTGACACCATCCCCGATGACGAGGAGCCGCCCGTGGGAATCGTGTTTTGGTCCTTCCGTGTCATGGTCGCCCTCGGCTTTGCCATGCTGGGCCTCGGCGCCTGGAGCCTGTGGCGGCGCTGGCGCGGTGGGCTTTACGACAGCCGGTGGTTGCAGCGCGCCGCCGTCGCCATGGGGCCGGCCGGGTTCGTCGCCGTGCTGGCTGGTTGGGTGACGACCGAGGTCGGCCGCCAGCCGTTCACGGTCTACGGGCTGATGCGCACCTCCGAGTCCCTGGCCCCGGTCGAGGCGCCTGCCGTGGCGACGTCGCTGCTGGTCTTCATCGTTGTCTACTTCTTCATCTTCGGCGCGGGCACCTTCTACATCCTGCGCCTGATGACAAAGGCGCCAGGTGACACGGGGCCTGACCCGACCACCGAGGGCCCGCTGCGCACAAGCGGCATCACGCCGGCCGCGCAGGTCGACCCAGACGTCGTGCCCGGAAACTGAAAGGAGACTGAGCCATGTTCGATCTTGCAACGATCTGGGCGGGGATCATCGCCTTCGCCGTGCTCACCTACGTCATCCTCGACGGGTTCGACCTGGGCGTCGGCATCCTGTTTCCCTTCGCCCGCGACGAGAATGAGCGCGACGTCATGATGAATTCCGTCGCGCCGGTTTGGGACGGGAACGAAACCTGGCTGGTCATGGGCGGCGGCGGCCTGTTCGCGGTCTTCCCGCTGGCCTACGCGGTGGTGATGCCCGCGCTCTACATGCCGATCATCCTGATGCTGCTGGCGCTGGTCTTTCGCGGCGTGGCGTTCGAGTACCGCTGGCGGACGACACGCTGGCGCCGGGTCTGGGACGCGGCCTTCATCGGGGGATCAACGCTTGCCGCTTTCACCCAAGGCATCGCGCTGGGGGCGCTTGTGCAGGGGATCGAGGTCGCCGACCGGGCCTATGCGGGCGGCTCGTGGGACTGGCTGACGCCGTTTTCGCTGTTGACCGGCATGGCGCTGGTGGTCGGCTATGCCTTGCTGGGCGCGACCTGGCTGATCATGAAGACGGAGGGCAACCTGCAATCCGCCATGCGGCGTCGGGCAGGGCCGCTGGCGATGGGCACGCTTGGCCTGATCGGGTTGGTCAGCCTGCTGACCCCGTTTCAGGACCCCGTCTATTTCGACCGCTGGTTCAGGTTTCCGGCGGCCTTCTACTCGGCGCTGGTGCCGGTGATGCTCTTCGTCGCCGCGATGTACCTTTTCCGTGGCCTGGCGACAAACGGCGATCATGCGCCCTTTCTGGCCAGCCTCGCGCTCTTCGTGGTCAGTTTCGTCGGCATCGGTATCAGTTTCTACCCGATGATGGTGCCACCCGCGCTGACGATCGAGCAGGCCGCTGCCCCGGACTCGAGCCTCGCCTTCGCGCTGGTGGGCACGGTTGTCCTGGTGCCGATGATACTGGGCTATACCGCCTATGCCTATTGGGTCTTTCGCGGCAAGGTCGACCCGGACGCGGGGTATCACTGATGCGCCCGGGACTGCTCAAGCGCATGGCATGGTTTGTCGGCCTCTGGTTGGCATCGGTCACGGTTCTGGTCGTCCTGGCCTACGGTATCCGGCTGATGATCACCTGAGCGGGTTGAACCCGGCGGAAAAGGGATCAAGTCTGTCACAGCCCGCGAGGAGAGCCGCCCCATGCCCTACGCCCTGACCGACCGATCCGATCCCGAGACCTACCTCGCCAACCCGGCCGAGGACGTGCGCAGCCGCGAAAAGCTGGAGGGTGGAAAAACCTTCGTCATGCAGACGGAGTTCAGCGCGGCCGGGGATCAGCCCACGGCCATCGCGGAATTGTCGCAAGGCGTGGCCGAGGGTGAGCGCGACCAGGTTCTGCTCGGGGCAACCGGCACCGGCAAGACCTTCACGATGGGCCGGGTGATCGAGGAAACCCAGCGCCCGGCCATCATCCTGGCCCCGAACAAGACGCTGGCGGCGCAGCTTTACGGCGAGTTCAGGAACTTCTTTCCCGACAATGCGGTGGAGTATTTCGTCAGCTATTACGACTACTACCAGCCCGAGGCCTATGTGCCGCGGTCGGACACCTATATCGAGAAGGAAAGCCAGATCAACGAGCAGATCGACCGGATGCGCCACTCGGCCACCCGGGCGCTGCTGGAGCGTGATGACGTGATCATCATCGCTTCGGTCTCCTGCATCTACGGGATCGGGTCGGTCGAAACCTACGGGGCCATGACGCAGGACCTGAAGGTGGGGGGCGAATACGATCAGCGGCAGGTCATGGCCGACCTGATCGCCCAGCAATACAAGCGCAACGACCAGGCATTCCAGCGCGGGACCTTCCGGGTTCGCGGTGACAGCCTGGAGATCTTCCCCGCCCACCTGGAGGACCGCGCCTGGCGGCTGTCCTTCTTCGGCGAGGAACTGGAAACGATTACGGAATTCGATCCGCTGACGGGCGAAAAGACGGGCACTTTCGACAAGATCCGCGTCTACGCCAATTCGCACTACGTCACCCCCAAGCCGACGATGCAGCAGGCCGTCATCAGCATCAAGAAAGAGCTGCGCCAGCGGCTGGACCAGCTGGTGGGCGAGGGAAAGCTGCTGGAGGCGCAGCGGCTGGAACAGCGCACGAATTTCGACATCGAGATGCTGGAGGCCACGGGTGTCTGCAACGGGATCGAGAACTACTCGCGCTACCTGACGGGCCGCGCCCCGGGCGAGCCGCCGCCGACCCTGTTCGAGTTCATCCCAGACAATGCCATTGTCTTTGCCGATGAAAGCCACGTCTCGGTCCCGCAGATCGGCGGCATGTTCAAGGGCGACTACCGGCGCAAGTTCACGCTTGCCGAACATGGGTTCCGCCTGCCGTCATGCATGGACAACCGCCCGCTGAAATTCGAGGAATGGGACGCCATGCGCCCGCAATCGGTCTTTGTCTCGGCCACCCCCGCCAAGTGGGAGCTGGAACAGACCGGCGGCGTCTTTACCGAACAGGTCATCCGCCCCACCGGCCTGCTGGACCCCGAGGTCGAGATCCGCCCGGTGGAAACCCAGGTCGACGACCTGCTGGACGAGATTCGCCGCGTCGCCGCCAGTGGCTATCGCGTGCTGGCCACGACCCTGACGAAACGCATGGCCGAGGACCTGACCGAGTACCTGCACGAACAGGGGATCAAGGTCCGATACATGCATTCGGACATCGACACGATCGAGCGGATCGAGATCCTGCGCGACCTGCGACTTGGCGCTTTCGACGTGCTGGTGGGCATCAACCTGCTGCGCGAGGGGCTGGACATCCCCGAATGCGGGCTGGTGGCGATCCTCGATGCCGACAAGGAAGGCTTCCTGCGTTCGGAGACCTCGCTGATCCAGACCATCGGGCGCGCGGCGCGTAATTCCGAAGGCCGGGTCATCATGTATGCCGACCGGGTCACAGGCAGCATGGAACGGGCCATGGGCGAGACCAACCGCCGCCGGGACAAGCAGATCGCCTACAACACCGAACACGGCATCACCCCCGAGACGATACGCAAGAACGTCGAGGACATCATGCAGGGCCTCTACAAGGGCGACGTGGACATGAACCGCGTGACGGCCAAGGTGGACAAGCCCATGCACGGCGCCAACCTGGAGGCCCACCTCGACGGGTTGCGCGAGCAGATGCGCAAGGCAGCCGAGAACCTGGAATTCGAGGAAGCCGCTCGCCTGCGCGACGAGGTCAAGCGCCTTGAAGCGGTTGACCTGGCGGTGGCCGACGACCCCCTGGCCCGGCAACAGGCGGTCGAGAAGGCCGTGGACGAGGCCGCCAAGGCAGAGGGCCGGTCAACGGCCGGGCGGCCGGGGCAGCGTGGGGGAAATGCAGGACGGAAGGGCAAGAAGTGAGGCGCCGTTTCCACGCGTGAGCTTCACGTTCCTTCCTGGCGCAGACGCCCGCCAAATAGCAGGACCAGTCTACCCAGCAGACCTCGGCTGCTTCGGCCGTCCGTCCGGCATTCGACGGGGCTCACCGGAATAGAGAGTCTGTTATGCAGCAAAATCTCAACCCCGCCGCTCCGTACGGCGGGTCTGCAGGGGGCGGGTCAACGCGATTTCAACCCGAGTGTTTGGCCAATCGCCCGACGCCATGCGCAACACCTGCCATGCAGCATCGCGCCCCCCGGGGCCGCAAATGGCGCATGGGCTGTCGCGCATGATACCGCCGCCCCGGCTGCCCGGCGCTAGTTTTCCTCATCCCTTACCGTGATGGAGCCGCGCCATGCCCCATGTGCTGATTGTCGAAGGCAACACGCCGGAAACCGTCGCCCGCGGTCTGTCGGGCGCGCATGGCTTTGTCGAGACCTTCGCCGCCCTTGCCCCGAACATGACCACGTCGGTCGTCAATCCCTATGCCGCGCCGCTGTCTGCCATGGACCTGCTGGCCGATGGTATCGTCTTTACCGGATCGGGTGAGCCCTGGGCCGTCTCCGACCCCGAGGCGACACCGCTCTGGGCGGCGATGGAACGCGCCATGACCACTGGCAAACCGATCTGGGGCAGTTGCAACGGGATGCATCTTGCCGCCGTCATGCTGGGCGGTCGCCTGCGTGCCAATCCCAAAGGGCCGGAAGTGGGTATCGCCCGGAACATGGCCCTGACGGTCGAGGGGCGCGGCCACCCAATGATGGCGCAGCGCCCGGCCTCGTTCAGTGCGCCCTGCGTGCACCGTGACGAGGTCGCAGATTTGCCCCCCGGCGCCACGCTCATGGCGGGCAATGCGCATACCCCGGTGCAGGCCTTCGCCTTCGAAGCCGATGGGATCTGCATATGGGCGACGCAGTATCACCCCGAACTGTCGTTGGCCGCCTTGGGGGGCTACCTGACCGCTGCGGGCTCGATCTTTGCCTGTCACGCGGCGCTGGTCGCGGACCTGGCCTGTGCCGCGGAGGACCGCCTGACTGCGGCCCGGCTGGGCACCACGCCCGAGGCTCTGCAGACCCCTGCGCGGAGTGCGGAACTTCTGGCGTGGCTCGACCTCGTGACGGCCCGCGCGTCGGTGGGCCCGCACGGCGTAAGCCTGCCGCGTGGCCGCGTCATGACCTGATGTGACCATCCCCTTTCACCGGGCGCAACACTGGGCGCTTTTCCCCGGCGGGGGGATGCGCTACACCGCGCGGCAAGTGCCATCATGCCCCCGGGGACCCCATGAAATTCACGCTGTCCTGGTTGAAGGAACATCTCGAAACGACCGCTTCCGTCGCGGAGATATGCGCGGCGCTCACCGATCTCGGCCTCGAGGTCGAGGGGGTCGAGAACCCGGCCGAGCGGCTGGAGCCGTTTACTCTGGCCAAGGTCAAATCGGCCGAGCAGCACCCCGACGCCGACCGCCTGCGCGTTTGCATGGTGGACACCGACGAGGGCGAGCGGCAGATCATCTGCGGCGCCCCAAACGCCCGCGCGGGCATCACCGTCGTTCTGGCCAAGCCCGGCGACTACGTGCCCGGCATTGATACGACCCTGTCGGTGGGCAAGATCCGCGGTGTCGAAAGTCATGGCATGATGGCTTCGGAGCGCGAGTTGGAACTGTCTGACGAACACGACGGGATCATCGAATTGCCCTCGGGTGAGGTGGGCCAGAGATTCACCGATTGGCTGGCTGCGAACGCGCCGGAAAAGGTCGACCCGGTGATCGAGATCGCGATTACCCCGAACCGGCCGGACGCTCTGGGCGTGCACGGTATCGCGCGCGACCTGGCTGCGCGGGGACTGGGCACACTCAAGCCGCTGTCGGTCGACCCGGTTCCGGCCACTTTCCAATGCCCGGTATCGGTGTCCATCGACGCGGATACCCTGGATCAGGCCCCTGTCTTCTTCGGGCGCCTGATCCGGGGGGTGACGAACGGCCCCAGCCCGGACTGGCTGCAACAGCGGCTCAAGGCAATCGGCTTGCGGCCGATTTCCTTTCTCGTGGATGTAACCAATTGGTTTACCTATGATCTGAACCGCCCGCTTCACGTCTTCGACGCCGACAAGATCACTGGCAGCACTCTGCGCCTTTACCGCGCCAAGGGGGGTGAGACCCTGACCGGCTTGGACGAGAAGGACTACACCTTCCCCGCGGGGGCGACCGTGATCGCCGATTCGCAAGGCCCCGAGAGCATTGCCGGGGTCATGGGCGGGCTGCGCACGGGCTGCACCGACGAGACGGTGAATGTCTTCGTCGAGGCGGCTTATTTCGACCCGATCGTCACCGCGCGCACCGGCCGCGCGCTGAAGATCAACTCGGACGCGCGCTATCGCTTCGAGCGCGGGATCGATCCGGACTTCACCCCCGAGGGTCTGGACCATGCCGTGCGCATGATCGTGGATCATGCCGGCGGCGAAGCCTCCGAGGTGGTGCAGGCGGGCGAGATTCCGGACATGGCGCGCGCTTACGCGCTGGACACGGACCGCTGTTCCTCGCTGGTGGGGATGGACATTCCCGCCGAGACCCAGCGCGAAACGCTCACGGCGCTGGGCTTCGTGCTTGAGGGAGACATGGCACATGTGCCCAGTTGGCGCCCGGACGTGCAGGGCGAGGCCGACCTGGTCGAGGAAGTGGCACGCATCGCGTCGCTGACGAAATTGCAGGGCACGCCGATGCCGCGTCCCCGCGCCGGGGTGCCCGCGCCGGTGCTGACGCCCATGCAGAAGCGCGAGCAGATGGCCCGCCGGACCACGGCGGCGCTGGGTTATAACGAATGCGTCACCTACAGCTTTATTGACAAGAAGGCGGCGACGCTGTTCGGCGGTGGCGATGCCGCGACGATGCTGGAAAACCCGATCTCTTCCGAAATGTCGCACATGCGCCCCGCTCTGCTGCCCGGGCTGTTGCAGGCCGCTGCCCGCAACCAGGCGCGCGGGATGCCCGACATGGCCCTGTTCGAGGTCGGCGATGCCTTTCACGGCGGCGAGCCGGGCGAGCAGAGAGTCCTCGTCACCGGCCTTCTGGTCGGGCGCACCACGCCCAAGGATGTGCACGGCGCCTCGCGCCCGGTGGACATCTACGACGTCAAGGCCGATGCCGAGGCGGTGTTGGCCGCCATGGGCGCGCCCGCCAAGGTGCAGGTCCTGCGCGGGGCCGAGGACTGGTGGCATCCGGGCAGGCACGGCAAGATCTGTCTTGGCCCGAAAAAGGTGCTGGGTGTCTTCGGCGAGATACATCCCAGGGTGCTGCGCGAATTGGACGTGAAAGGCCCTGCCATGGGCTTCACGCTCTGGCCCGATGAAATCCCGCTGCCGCGCAAGGCGGCCGCGAGCCGGGGTGCCCTTCATGTGCCGGACCTTCAGGCGGTCGAACGGGATTTCGCCTTCGTGGTGGAGGCCCATGTCGAGGCGCTGACCCTGGTGAATGCGGCGGCCGGGGCCGACAAGGCGTTGATCGAAAACGTGCGGGTCTTTGACGAATTCATCGGTGGGTCCCTGGGCGAGGGCAAGAAATCCCTCGCGATTACCGTGCGGATGCAGCCCAGCGAAAAGACCCTGACCGAAAAGGATATCGAGGCCGTCAGCGCCCGGATCGTCGAAAAGGTGCAAAAGGCCACGGGCGGCGAGCTGCGCGGCTAGACCCGCGCCAGCACCGCTGCCAAGTGGTCGAAGACCAGCCTTATGCGCGGGCTGTTGTGGATTTCCCGGTGGGTGACCAGCCAGACCGGGAAATCGACCTCCAGAAGGTCGGGAAGTACCGGTACGACGCGCGGCTCCTTCGCGGCGATGACGTCGTCCATGGGGCAGATCCCCATCCCATGACAGACCATTTCCCAGGCGACGATCCCGTTTTCCGAGTGCACGACGAAACTGTCCGGTGTGACCGGAACGCCCATCGCCCGGATATGGCCGCACATCAACGCTGGGTCGCCGAAGGCCACCCAGTCCAGCTTGGCCATGGCCTCGGGCGTTGTCGGGTGGCCGCGGCGGTCGAGGTAATCGGAGGCGGCATAGAACAGGCCGTGCGCCTCTCTGACCCGTCGCCCCACCAGGTTGGGCTGCTCGGGGCGGACATGGCGGATGGCGATATCGGCCTCGCGGCGCAGCAGGTCTGACAGCTGGTTCGTCGCGACCACCTCGATGGCCAGTTGCGGTGCAAGCCGGCGCAGATCCGCAACGACATCTGGCAGGATGTTGTGGGACAGGATATCGCTGGCCGAGATGCTGACCCGGCCCGAGACCTCGGATTGCCGGCCGATCGCGCTGAAGGCCAGCCGATCCGCCGCCGCACCCATCTCGCGGACATGGGCCAGAAGGTCCTTTCCGTTGCCCGTCAGGGCAAGGCCCCGACCTACCCGTTCGAACAGCAGCAGCGAGAGCTGATCCTCCAGTGCCGAAACCTGGCGGCTGAGCGTCGGCTGTGTCAGCCCCAGCGCCTTGGCTGCCCCCGAAAGCGAACCGGTCTCGGCCGTGGCGAGGAATGCGCGCAGATGGTTCCAGTCAAGGCGGGACAGGTAATCCATGCATTTCTGTATATATAGACTTCGAATTTCGTCAATTCCGGCGCAAGCTATTCGCCAGTATTGTGTTGGTAGAAGGAGAAACTGACATGACAGATACCGCGCGCTTCTGGGACCGCAGCGCCAAGAAATACGCCTCCGCGCCGATCAAGGACATACCGGCCTATGAATACACGCTGGACCGCACCCGGTCCTACCTGATGCCGACCGACCGTGTCCTCGAACTGGGCTGCGGCACCGGGTCGACCGGGCTGTTGCTGGCCGGTGCCGTGGCGCAATACCACGGCACCGACATCTCGCCGGAAATGATCCGCATCGCCCGGGACAAGGCCGCGGCGGAGGCCGTTGACAATATCACGTTCACCGCCGCAACCGCACAAGAGGGCATGGTCGCGGCGGGGCCGGTCGACGTGGTGCTGGCACTGAACCTTTTGCACCTGCTGCGCGATGTCGAAGACCTCTTCAACAGGATACACGCGGCCCTGCCGCCGGGCGGGCATTTCATCTCGAAGACGGTGTGCCTGGCCGAGCCCTCGATCGGGGTGCGCCGCTTCGCGTTTCGCGCCATGATCCCGCTGATGCGGCTGGTCCGTCTTGCGCCCTTTGTACGATCCTTCCGGTTCGACGGGCTGGAAAACTCCATCGAGGCCGCCGGCTTCGAGGTGATCGAGACAAGCACGGGCCCCGCGATGAGCCGCTACATCGTGGCACGCAAGCGCTGACGCTGTTAACACTCCCGGCAGATCACGAAGGGAGAACGATATGTTGAAAGTCTATCTGTCCGGGGAAATCCACACCGACTGGCGCGAACAGATCATCGACGGGGCCAAGGGGCTGGATGTCGCCTTTGACAGCCCTGTCACCGATCACGGCGCCTCGGATGACTGCGGTGTCGCGATCCTCGGTGCCGAGGACGACAAGTACTGGCACGATCACAAGGGCGCCATGGTAAACGCCATCCGCACCCGCAAGGGGATCGCCGATGCGGATGTGGTCGTCGTGCGTTTCGGCGAAAAATACAAACAGTGGAACGCTGCATTTGACGCGGGCCAGGCGGCAGCTTTGGGCAAGTCCCTGATCGTGCTGCAGCAGCCTGATCATGATCATGCCCTAAAGGAAGTGAATGCCGCCGCCCTTGCCGTGGCGCGCGAGCCGGCGCAGGTGGTGCAGATCCTGCGCTACGTCCTGACCGGGCAATTGCCCGGGTAGTCGCCAGCGGGCGCGGGGAACCGCGCCCGCGCGGACCTCAGCCGCCGATCTTGTCTTGCGTCTTCGTCTCGAAGTCGTTTGCGTCGTGGCGTTCGTGCAGTTGCATCGCGGGCTCGCCGAATGGGCGGTTGACCATGCGGCCTCGCTGTACTGCCGGCCGTGCGTCGATCCGCTTGGCCCAGCGCATCAGGTTCTCGTAGCTGGTGACGTCCAGGAACTCGGCGGCATCATACATCCGGCCAAGGGCCATCTGACCATACCAGGGCCAAATGGCCATGTCGGCGATGGTGTAGTCCTCGCCCGCGATGAAGGTTCTGTCGGCCAGTTCGCGGTCCAGAACGTCCAGCTGACGCTTGGTCTCCATCGCGAAGCGGTCGATGGGATACTGCATCTTCTCGGGCGCATATGCGTAGAAGTGGCCGAAGCCGCCGCCCAGGTAGGGCGCGCTGCCCATCTGCCACATCAGCCAGTTCATGACCGCGACCCGCGCCGGGCCGCTGGCTGGCAGGAAGGTGCCGAAGGTCTCGGCCAGGTGAACCAGGATCGAGCCGCTCTCGAACACGCGCAGCGGTTCGGGGCCGGTGCGGTCCACCAGCGCCGGGATCTTGGAATTCGGGTTGATGTCCACGAAGCCCGACCCGAACTGGTCACCCTCGCCGATATTGATCAGCCAGGCATCGTATTCGGCACCGGCATGACCCGCGGCCAGCAGTTCCTCGAACATCACCGTGACTTTCACCCCGTTGGGCGTGGCCAGCGAATAGAGCTGGTAGGGATGCTTGCCGACCGGCAACTCCTTGTCGTGGGTGGGGCCGGCGATCGGGCGGTTTGTCTTGGAGAACTGTCCGCCATTCTCGCTCTCCCAGGTCCAGACCCGGGGCGGGGTGTAGGTGTCGGTCATCGGGGGCTCCTGTCAATTCCGTGCTACCGGGAAGGTAACCAGCCGTGACGCCTATACAAGGTTCACCCGCGCACAACCTTCTGTGGGGAAATGACATCAATCCCCAACGCCTTGCCCACCGCGTAGTAGGTCAGCTGACCCGCGTGAACGTTCAGCCCGTTCAGAAGATGCTCGTCCTCGGCGCAGGCTTGACGCCAGCCCTTGTCGGCCAGGGCCAGCATGAATGGCATGGTGGCATTGCCCAGCGCGATGGTCGAGGTGCGCGCCACCGCGCCGGGCATGTTTGCCACGCAGTAGTGCATGATGCCGTCGACCTCGTAGACCGGGTCGGCATGGGTGGTTGCATGCGAAGTCTCGAAACAGCCGCCCTGGTCGATGGCCACGTCCACCAGCGCGGCGCCGGGCTTCATGGTCGAGAGCTGTTCGCGGGTGACGAGCTTGGGTGCGGCGGCGCCGGGAATCAGCACCGCCCCGATCACCATGTCGGCCTCGGCCACCGCATCGGCGGTATTGCCCTTGGAGGCATAGGCGGTCTTGAATTCGCCGCGCAGGGTATCGTCGAGATAGCGCAGGCGGGGCAGGGACATGTCGAGGACTGTCACATCGGCGCCCATGCCCGCGGCGATCCGGGCGGCCTGGGTGCCGACCACTCCGCCACCGATGACCGCAACGCGGGCCGGGGCGACGCCGGGCACGCCACCCAGCAAGACGCCGCGCCCTCCATTGGCCTTCTGCAGGGTCCAGCTGCCCACCTGCGGGGCGAGCTTTCCGGCGACTTCGGACATGGGCGCCAGAAGGGGCAGGCCCCCGCTGCGGTCTGTCACGGTTTCATAGGCGATGGCGGTGCAGCCACTTTCCAGAAGGTCCCGGGTCTGGTCAGGGTCGGGGGCGAGGTGCAGGTAAGTGAAGAGCACCTGCCCCTCGCGCAGCCTCGCGCGTTCGTCGGACTGGGGTTCCTTGACCTTCACGATCATCTCGGCAGTCGCGAAGATCTCCTCGGCCGTATCGACAGTAAGGGCCCCGGCGGCGTGATAATCCGCGTCGGTGAAACCTGCGCCCAGCCCGGCCCCCGATTGCACGGTGACATCATTGCCATGGGCCACGGCCTCGCGCGCGGCGTTCGGGGTCAGGCCGACGCGAAACTCCTGCGGTTTGATCTCGGTGGGGCATCCGATGTGCATCGCGTTCCTCCTCTTTCGGTGATGCAGGATCGCGCCGATGCAATGCAAATGCTTGGGGATTTCTTTGCCATTCCCGCGTGAGGGCGATACATGATTGCGCGAACCGGTGCTTTTTCGGGAGAAATTCTCGCATGTCGCTCGACGAGACGGACCGCCGCCTTCTGAACGCCCTGCAACGCCGCGGGCGGCTGTCCAACACGGAACTCTCCGAGGCGGTGAACCTGTCCCCCTCGGCCTGCCATCGCAGGGTGCAGCGGCTTGAACGGGATGGCTATATCAGCGGTTACGTGGCGCTTCTGGACCCGGCCAAGGTCAACCGGCGGACCATCGTCTATGTCGAGATCACACTCTCGGCACAGGCGGACGACTTGCTCGATGCTTTCGAGAAGGCCGTCGCCCGCGTGCCGGAAGTTCTGGAATGCCACCTGATGGCAGGGTCGGCGGACTACCTGCTCAAGGTCGTGGCCGAGGATGCCGAGGATTTTGCAAGGTTGCACCGCCGTGCCCTGACCCGCCTGCCCGGCGTGCAGGGGATGCAGTCCTCCTTCGCCCTGCGCACGGTACGACAAACCACGGCGCTGCCGCTCTGACATGGACCATGTGAGGACCACCAAGCCGGTGCGCGACACCATTGAGCGCCTCGAGGCGCTGGGCGACGCGGACCCGATCACGCTGGGCATGATGCTGCACGCGTTCGGGCCGACCTCTTTCGTGCCCGCCCTGATGGTGCCTTCGCTCCTGGTGGTCTCACCGCTGTCGGGCATCCCTTTGTTCTCGACGATATGCGGGTTGTCCATCGCCTTGATTGCCATGCAGATGTTGTTCGCGCGGCGGTCGGTCTGGCTGCCCGAGGTGCTGTTGCGTCGCCACGTGCGCCGGTCACAGTTGCACGCGGCGCTGCAGCGGATGCACGGCTTGGCCGACCGGCTTGACCGTGTGTCGCGCGACAGGTTCCGGGTGCTGGTACAGCCACCCGGTGACCGTCTGCCAAAGGCCATGTGCGTGGTCTCGGGCGCGTCGATGCCGCTCTTGGAACTGGTGCCCTTTTCGTCGTCCATCCTCGGGATGGCGGTGCTGAGCTGTTCGGTGGCCTTCATCGCCCGCGACGGGCTGCTTGTCTTCGTGGGGGCAGGGTTCATGGCCATGGCCTCGGCGATCCCGATCTACGTGCTGACCAGTTTCGGGGGCTAGGACCGCCCGGCCGCGGCAAGACCGCCCGGCGGGTGGCGCCACGATGGCGGCAGCCTGCACCTGATACGACAAACCCCCGGGGCGGGGCCACGGGGGTCGTCATTTCCTCTCGGCACGGGCCGGGGGCTGCTTACAGCAGACCTTCGCGCTGGGCCTTCTTGCGCGCGAGCTTGCGCTGACGGCGAATCGCCTCGGCTTTCTGGCGTGCCTTTTTCTCGGACGGCTTCTCGAAGTGCTGACGCAGCTTCATTTCGCGGAAGACGCCTTCGCGCTGAAGTTTCTTCTTCAGGGCACGGAGAGCCTGATCGACGTTGTTGTCACGGACGCTTACCTGCATGTGGTTGTCACCACCTTTCTAGGGTTGGGGTTGCAAGGATTTGCAGGAAGTGGCCGGATAGCAAAGTCCCGCTACCTTGTCTAGGGTGGACGAGATTGAACAGGAGGCCCCCATGCACCATCCCGCGCCGGACGCCGAGACCATCAAGCTGCTGGAGTCCATCGTGCCTCATGTCGTCTTTGACGGCTGGAGCGAGCAGGCCTTTCGCGCCGCCTGTTCCGATGTCGACATACCGCTGGAAAAGGCCCGTCTGCTGTGCCCGCGCGGCGCGGTGGACCTGGCCGTCCTGTTCCACCGGGAGGGTGACCAGCGCATGGTCGAGATGCTGGACGCCGCCGACCTGATGCAGATGCGCTTTCGCGAAAAGGTCGCCCATGCGATCCGCCTGCGGCTGCAGGCCGCCGGCGACAAGGAGGCTGTGCGCCGCGGGACCGCGCTTTTCGCCCTGCCGCACATGGCGCCCGAGGGCTCGGGCCTGATCTGGGGCACCGCCGACGCGATCTGGACTGCGCTTGGCGACACCTCGGAGGATGCCAACTGGTATACCAAGCGCGCGACGCTCTCGGCCGTCTATGGGTCGGTGGTGCTGTTCTGGCTGGGCGACACCAGCCCCGATGACATGGATACCGATGCCTTCATCGATCGCCGGATCGAGGACGTGATGCGTTTCGAGAAGGTCAAGGCGACCATCAACGACAACCCACTGCTCAAGCCGCTGACCGTGCCGCTGGGCAAGCTGGCCACTCGGATCAGGGCACCGCGCCGTGCGCCCGATGACCTGCCAGGACGCTGGACCGAGCCTCGCTAGGCTTGTACCGGCAATTCCCTGCGGTAAGTCTGGGTCCAGTCAACAGGAGGCTCCATGCGCGTTGTCGAAATTCGTGAACCCGGCGGACCCGAAGTCCTGACACCAGCCAGCCGTGACGTGCCGCAGCCCGGCTTGGGGGAGGTTCGGATCAGGGTGGCCCATGCCGGGGTGAACCGCCCCGATGCGCTGCAGCGGGCGGGGCTTTACAATCCCCCGCCCGGCGCCTCGGACCTGCCGGGACTGGAGGCCGCGGGCGAGGTCAGCGCCATTGGCGCCGGCGTCACGGATTGGTCCGTGGGTGACAAGGTCTGCGCCCTGCTGCCCGGTGGCGGCTATGCCGAGGAGGTGGTTACGCCCGCCGCCCATTGCCTTCCGGTCCCGGATGGCATGTCGCTGAAACAGGCGGCCTGTCTGCCCGAAACCTTCTTTACCGTCTGGTCAAACGTGTTCGACCGCGGCGACCTGCAAGCCGGCGAGCGATTCCTGGTGCACGGCGGCACCTCCGGCATCGGCACCACGGCGATCCAGCTGGCCCATGTCATGGGCGCCCGCGTCTTTGCCACCGCGGGATCGGACGAAAAATGCCGCGCCTGTACCGATCTGGGCGCCGAGCGCGCGATCAACTATCGCTCCGAGGATTTCGTCGAAGTGCTCAAGGGCGAGGGCGGCGCCAACCTGATCCTCGACATGGTGGGCGGCGACTACCTGCCCCGCAACGTCAAGGCGCTCGCCGACGAGGGTCGGCTGGTGCAGATCGCCTTTCTTGAGGGTCCGAAGGTCGAATTGAACTTCGCTCAGGTCATGATGCGTCGGCTGACAATAACGGGATCGACCCTGCGCCCGCAGTCCGACCAGGCCAAGGCCGGGATCGCCCGCGCGCTGCGCCACCGTGTCTGGCCGTTGCTGGACAGTGGCCGCATCGCCCCGGTCATGGACCTCGAATTCCCGCTTGAAGAGGCCGCCGCCGCCCACGCTCGCATGGAAAGCAGCGCCCATATCGGCAAGATCGTCCTCAGGATCTGATCCGGATCGGGCCTTGCGACAGATCAAGGTGCGCCCCACGTGATCCCTTAGGCTGGGACAAAGCGGCGAAGGAGGATCACATGTCCGGATCGTTTGAAATTCTGTCCGGTTACCCGGACGACGTGCTGGCCATTGCCGCCCACGGGCGGATCGACGGTGATAGCTACGACACGACGCTTGAGCCCGCGCTGGAGGCGATGGTCGCGAAAGAAGGCAAGGCCAAGCTGTTCTACCTGCTGGGCGAGGACTTCGAGGGTTTTACCGCCGGGGCCGCCTGGGACGATGCGCGGCTGGGCCTGCAGCACCTGCACGATTTCGCGCGGATTGCCGTGGTGACCGATGTCGGCTGGATTCGCGGCGCGGTCAGTGTTTTCGGCCCGCTGGTGCGCGCGCCGGTCAGGGCCTTCCCTCTCGACCAGCAATCGGAGGCGGAAACATGGATTGCCAGCAACGCGCCACCTGAAGAGCCCTACAACGTAGATGCGACGGGCAGGGTGACGACGCCACGCTCCTAGCGGACCGGGGCGAACAGGGCGTCGTCCAGCGCGCAATCGCGCCGCACGTCCTTGCCACAGTCGCGAAAATCGAGATCGCGGGTCAGGCAGATTCGGGCTTCCTGGATTCGGCCAGACCGGCAGGTGATCGTGATCTGATCGGCGGACAGAGCCGGGTTGTCGCGCAGAAAGGCCTCTTCGACCACCGCGGCGGGCAGGCGGACAGGGTCTTGCAGGTCCCGGAAGACGGCTGGCCGGGTGACGTGGGCATAGGCTGTGGCTGAAAGGTCGTAATAGGTGTCGGCCGACAGGCCCGAACAGCGCCCGTGCTTGTTCCACTGGTGCCAAGCCGACCCGGCGGTCCCGAACAGCCAGGCTTGTGCGGCGGTGTCCGCCCGCGAGGGGTTGCGATGCCCCGTTGTGCAGTAATCCGGCCAGCCGCGTTCGTATTGCGGCCAGAGGCCGTGCAGCACCCAGCCGAAATCCGCCGCGGGCGCGCATTGCGGGGAATCCCGGTTTTCCCCCTCGAGCGCGCACCAGTTGGGCGACCAGCTCAGGGCCATTACATAATAGTCGAACTCGCCCGCGTTGCCCCCGGCGCGCAGTGGGCCGGAAACAATGAGAAGGACAAGGATCAGTCTCAGCATTTCGGGGCTTTCCATGTGGTCTTGCCACGACTATACAACGGCCGAGTTCCCCGAAAAAGAGAACCTGATCCGCAACACGGGTCGCCCCATCCGGGGCAGGGGAAAGATGTATTCGCGAAGGAGCCGAGAACATGGCTGACAAACCGATCATGGCCAAGGCAACCGCCGTCTGGCTGGTGGACAACACGACTATGACCTTCAAGCAGATTGCCGATTTCGTGGGCCTGCACGAGCTGGAGGTGCAGGGCATCGCGGACGGCGATGTGGCCGCCGGTGTCAAGGGCTTCGACCCCGTCTCGAACAACCAGTTGACCCAGGACGAGATCGACCGCGCCGAGGCGGATCCGCTGCACAAGCTCACGCTCAAGCACAACCCCGCCGCCGAGGGTGAGGAAAAGCGTCGCGGCCCGCGCTATACCCCGCTGTCCAAGCGCCAGGACCGACCCAACTCGATCCTCTGGCTGGTCAAGTTCCACCCCGAACTGACCGATGCGCAGATTTCCCGACTGGTGGGGACCACCAAGCCGACAATCCAGTCGATCCGCGAGCGGACGCACTGGAACATCTCGAACATGGAACCCATCGACCCGGTCGCGCTTGGCCTGTGCAAGCAGTCCGAGCTGGACGCCGCCGTCCAGAAGGCCAACGCCAAGCGCGCCCAGGACGGTGAGGTCATGTCGGATGACGAGCGCCGCAAACTGGTCTCGACCGAGCAGAGCCTTGCCGCCGATACCGAGCCGCGGATGCCCACGGCGATCGAAGGGCTGGAAACCTTCTCGTTGTCCAATGTCGATCACGAAGAGGACAAGGAGGAACCCACGCCCGACGCCGACAGCTTCTTCAACCTGCCCGACGATGACGGCGACGACGACGAGGACTGATCCCGCCCCTGCTGGGTGACCCGGCCCCCGGTCCGAACGGACCGGGGGTCTTTCTTTTGAGGATCTGTGCGGGCCGGTTGATGAGTCGCGGCGGACAGGAGGGCAGACGGCAGGTCCCGTCGCGGAGGTCACATAGAACGAAGATACCAATGACCAGTCGTTGCGATGAAGCTGGTCCCGAGACAGCTTCAGGCCTGCCGGATGGTGTGGGACATCTTTCGAAAACCGAAGGTCAGGATGTCGGATCTCTTGCCCAAAACCCCGGTGAATCCGACGATGCGCGCGCCGACATGATCAGGCTGAAAACCCGACGCCGGCCAGAAACAAGGCATGGTCGGAGTTGGTAGCGTCAGCTCTCGCTGAGCGCGACTTTCATGTCGCTGACCTCGTAGATGATCTCGCCATCAGCCTCGACGATTCCGTCGGCCACGCCCATGGTCAGGCGGCGGCTTTGCACGGCCTTGGTGAAATCCACCTTGTAGGTCAGCATCTTGCGGTCCGGGCGGACCATGCCCTTCAGCTTGACCTCGCCTACGCCCAAGGCATAACCGCGCCCCTGCCAACCGCGCCAGCCGAGGTTGAAGCCGGTCAGCTGCCACAGTCCGTCCAGCCCAAGGCAGCCGGGCATGATCGGGTTGCCGGGAAAGTGGCATTCGAAGAACCACAGATCGGGCGTGATGTCGAACTCCGCCACCACATGGCCCTTGCCGTGCAGCCCCTCGTCGCCGCTGATATCGGTGATCCGATCCATCATCAGCATGGGTGGCTCGGGCAATTGCGCGTTGCCGGGTCCGAACAATTCACCGCGAGCACACTTGAGAAGGTCATCGCGATCGAAGCTGCGCGGAAGGTCGGTCATTTTCTGGGGATCTCCTGGTCAGTGCTTGCCAAGGCGTCTAGCACCCGGACGTGCGCAAGGGCAAGTGCGGGGCCCGAGGGTGCTGACGCCCTGCCGAACAGTGCTTTACTATTGAAAACTGTTCGCAATCGGCCATATTAATCTTGGAAATGTAGGCGGGTTGCCCAATGACCGAGATGACAACAGAACGCACTAGCACCTGGCTGGCGGGCGCAGGCCTGCGCCCGACCCGGCAGCGACTTGCCTTGGCCGAGCTTCTTGTCGGCGACGGCAAGGATCGCCATGTTACGGCGGAAAGCCTGTTCGCCGATGTCGAGCGCGCGGGAGAGCGGGTGTCCCTTGCCACTGTCTACAACACGCTCAAGGCTTTTTGTGACGCGGGACTGTTGCGCGAGATCACGGTGGACGGGTCCAAGAGCTATTTTGACACGAACATGAGCGATCACCCGCATTTCTACTGGGAAGAGGACGGGCACCTGTCCGATGCTCCCTCGGCCGAACTGAGCATCGCCAGCCTGCCCGATGCGCCGGAAGGGGCTGAAATCGCCTCGGTCGATGTGGTGATCCGTTTGCGCAAGAGCTGAAGCTGCGGCTGTTCACCGGCCGTTAACCTTCCCGGCGGATGCTGGTGCCATGATCCAGCCGCCTGTTACCACCCCGTTCTTCACCCATTTCGCAGTGACCATGCGACTGGCAGATGCCACGTCGGACCTACTGGTTCGGCATATCAGCCTGCTGCGCGATTGTGTCGCGCTCGCGCGCCTTCGCACCGGGGCCGAGATCGACACCGCCACGGTCCTGCCCGCCGAGATGCATCTGCTCTGCCGCCTTTTGCCGGGCGAGGACCCGGGTCCGACCCTGCGCGCTATCCAGGTGGGTTTTGCACGCCACGCGGGCGCAGATGGACCGGTCTGGGACCGCGAGATGACCTTGGCCGAGGTGCCTGCCGCGGCGATTGCTGGCCGGCGGCGCTTCCTGCTGGGCGCCCCGGTGCGGGCGGGTCTGGTGCGTGATCCCGGCGACTGGCCCTACAGTTCTTTGCATCGCCGCGGGGCCTTGCGGGGCGATTGCGCCCCGGCCTGACCCTGGCCCGAGGTATCCGTCAAAACCACTGCCCCGGCTCCATCAGGCCAAGGTCCAGCAACTGCTGCGAATGCCATTCGAAAGGCACCGAATTGTGCCAGCGGAAAGTCTCGATGTCGAAGGTGCTGCCCGGGTTGCGCTTGAGCGCCTTGGCCGTGCGAAACGAACACACGGCTGCGGTAAGGTTGTGATGCCAAGGGCACGAGTAGGTGTTGTACTCGGGATCGTTGAATAGGTGGCCGGGCAGAAGCTCCAGCCCCGGCTTGTTTCGGAACAATGACACTCGGTCGATCCGGCGGCGCGGCTTGGGGATATGCTCCTCGAAGCGCCAGCGCAGCCCGCCGTAGAAATCCATCTGGCGGTCCAGGTCGTTGTTCCAGCGGTCCTTGCGCGACAATGCGTAATAGCCCGACTTGTCCAGGTGGGCATCCTCCAGAGAGACGGCGCCGGGGTGTTGGCCGAGGTCGCCGGCATAGAGGTCGATCACGTAGGTCAGGATCGTGTCGCGCCGCTCCTCGGTGTTGAAGGCGAGCATCTCGCTCACCGTGCGGCTTTCGCAGAAGGGATAGAAGAGGTATTCGGCGTTGTAGCAATAGTAGATCCAGATCGGTCCGGCCGCGCTGATCACCGCGTTGACCGCGCGTTCAAGCGCGCTTTCGTCGGAGGTCGCGTAGTCGATGCGATGAACCCGTTCGACGATATCCCCGGCCAGGGTGAAATGGGGCATGGCAAAAACCACCACCGCCTTGAACCCCGCATCAAGGTTGTGGCGGATCGTGCTGTCCAACTCGACCTCGTCCTCGGCCATGACAAGTGCCACCGGGCCTTTGGCCAGGGCCTGTCGCCCCTTGGAGATGAAGTCGGAAAGCGACGAATACCGCATATTGCCCATGGTCTTGCCCGATCGCGGTCAAACTCCGGCAAAACGCCTTTCATTGCAAGCGCCCCTTATGCGCGATATGACGCTCAACAAGATTGGTCCCATCCCTGAAAGTGCCTTTATGTCCGCGCCCAAGAAGCTCTTTATCAAGACCTATGGCTGCCAGATGAACGTCTACGACAGCGAGCGCATGGTCGAGGCGCTGGGCGGCAAGGGTTATGAGCAAACCCAAAGCCCCGACGACGCGGACATGATCCTGCTAAATACCTGCCATATAAGGGAAAAAGCGGCCGAGAAGGTCTATTCGGAGCTGGGCCGCTACAAGGGGCTCAAGTCGGAAAACCCGGACCTGAAGATCGGTGTTGCCGGCTGCGTTGCCCAGGCCGAGGGCGAAGAGATCATGCGTCGTCAGCCGATGGTCGACCTCGTGGTCGGTCCGCAGAGCTATCACCGCCTTCCGGCGATGGAAGAGGCCCTGGCGCAGGGCGGCAAGGCGCTCGATACGGACTTTCCCGAAGAGGACAAGTTCGAAGAGCTCAAGAGGCGCCCCAAAGCCGGGCGCGGCCCGACAGCCTTCCTGACTGTGCAGGAAGGTTGTGACAAGTTCTGCTCCTTCTGTGTTGTGCCCTATACCCGCGGCGCAGAGCTCAGCCGTCCCGCGGACCGGATCATCCGCGAAGCGCGGGATCTGGTCGAGGCCGGCGTGCGCGAGATCACGCTGCTGGGCCAGAACGTGAACGCCTACAACGGACATGCCCAAGGCCTCGCTGGGCTGATTTGGGAGCTGGACAAGATCGACGGGCTGGCCCGTATCCGGTTCACCACCAGCCATCCCAACGACATGGACGAGGCCCTGATCGAGGCCCATGGCACCTGCGACAAGCTGATGCCCTACCTGCATTTGCCCGTGCAGTCCGGCTCGGACCGTATTCTCAAGGCGATGAACCGCAAGCACACTGCCGGGGACTACCTGCGCCTGATCGAGCGCATACGCGCCGCGCGGCCCGATCTGCACCTGTCAGGCGATTTCATCGTCGGCTTCCCCGGTGAGACCGAACAGGATTTCGAAGACACAATGGAGATCACCCGTGCGGCGGGCTTCGGCACGGCGTTCTCGTTCAAGTATTCGCCGCGGCCCGGCACCCCCGCGGCCGAGAAGGCCGCGAAGATGGTCGATCCGGAGGTCGCCAGCGCACGGCTCCATCGTTTGCAGGAACGGATCACCGCGCAGCAGACCGCCCAGCAGGAAGCCATGGTGGGGCGCGAGGTTTCGGTCCTGTTCGAGAAGCCCGGCCGGATGGCAGGGCAGATGGTCGGCAAGTCGGAACACTTGCACGCCGTGCATGTCTCCGCCGATGATATTGTCCCGGGGCAGATCCGCCGGGTCAGGATCACGCAGAGCGCGCCGAATTCCCTGGCCGGCGAACTTGTGACCGCGCAAGAAGTGGTGCAACCGTGAATTGTGCCCGGGCCTTGTAAACCCATTCTTTGGGGAACAATGCGTGGCAAAATGGCGCTCTGTCGCGTAGGGCGACACGAAATCTGGACAAAACGCGTTTAAGTTTGACCAGATTGTGTCTTTTATTAGAAGATACCGTAACACGGCTGCAGTGCGTGCCGGGCCGCCGCGCGGTCTGCACAGGATTGAATTTCGGGGGATAGTGGAGTGGCAAGAATGATGACGAGAAACGCAAAGGCGATCCCGGCCGGGTTGGCTGCTGCTGCCCTTGCCGCCATGACGCTGGTGCAGCCCGCCGCCGCGCAGGACCAGGTCGTGGTGTCGGGCCAGGTCGAATGGGGTATTTTCGTCGACCGCGACGGCTGTATGCACTGGTGGGCGGACGGTGGGCTCGAGGGATACATGACCACCCGTTTCAACCCCGAAACCGGGCGCCCGCTGTGCCTTCAGAAAGAAAGCTGCCTGACCGAGTCGACGGACACGCTGATCCACACTGACAGCCATCATCTCAAGCCGGGTCAGCGAGAAGTGCTTGAACGGTTCTTCCGGTCCGAAGGCGCCTTTTCCTACGCCGTTTACGGACACACTGACGAGCGTGCCTCGGATGCCTACAACCAGGCCCTCTCGGAGCGTCGTGCCGGCACGGTCGCCTCGGTGGCGCGCTCGGTCGGGGCCTTCATCGAGGTCGAGGAAGGCTTCGGCGAGACGCGTCCGGTTGCCGCCGGACACAATGAGACCGCCTGGCGCCAGAACCGCCGGGTCGAGGTCGTCTGCTATCACATGCCGAGGTAAGTCATGCGTATCCATTTCATTCTATTGGCCTTGACGCCCGCTCTTGCTGCATGCGGGATGGGCCAGTCCACCACCGCAGACGGCACCCGTCTGCTGGCCCGGCCCACCGACAGCGCGGTCAACAACACCGACCTCCTGTCGGACCGACCCATGTCCATTGCGATTGATCCGGACGGGTGCATGCACTGGTTTGGTGATGACGGTGCCGAAGGCTACGCCAATGCCCGTTACGACCCTGTCACCGGCAAGCCGGTTTGTACCGATCGGTTGCCCCCTGGGGCCGTGATCCGGGACCCGCAGAGGACAGGGTTCATCGACATCCTGCCCTGATCATTCGGGCCGGGCACTACCGGACAATACCAAGAAGGGGCGCGCGCGGCGGGATCGGCGCGCCCTTTTTCGTTTCAAACATGTGACATTGTGCCAAGGTCCCTTGCGCTGGCCGGCCCTGCTTGCCAACATCGGGGAAATACCGTTCAGGAGTCTTGCTTGGCCATATCCGCACCGCCCCCGTCCCAGCCCGCCGCAGACGCGTCAGAGGTGCTTGAATTTCCGGACAATTTCCTGCTCATCGACCTGTGCGGCGAACATGACAGGCACCTTGCGGACATCGAGGCGAAGACGGGCGTTCAGATCCTTCGGCGGGGCAACCAGTTGACGATTCACGGCGAAGCGTCGATGCGCCTTGCCGCCGCGGAAATCCTCACGTCGCTCTATGAGCGGCTGGAAGCCGGGCGACCTGTCGAAACCGCGGACATCGACCGAGAGATGCGCATGAGTGGGGCCGAGCGCGACACTGACCCCCGCAGGGGGGACCAGTTGGACCTGCTGCCCGACGCCCGGGTGGAAATCAAGACCCGCAAGAAGATCATCGAGCCGCGCACCGACGCCCAGAAAGCCTATGTCCGGTCCCTGTTCGAGAACGAACTGGCCTTCGGGATCGGTCCGGCAGGTACCGGCAAGACCTACCTTGCCGTTGCCGTGGGGGTGAACATGTTCATAGGCGGTCATGTGGACCGGCTGATACTGTCTCGCCCGGCCGTCGAGGCGGGCGAGAAGCTGGGCTACCTGCCCGGTGACATGAAGGACAAGGTCGACCCCTACATGCAGCCGCTTTATGACGCGCTGAACGATTTCCTGCCTGGCAAGCAGGTCTCCAAGCTGATCGAGGAAAAGAAGATCGAGATCGCGCCCCTTGCCTTCATGCGGGGGCGCACCCTGTCCAATGCCTTTGTCGTTCTGGACGAGGCGCAGAATGCCACGACCATGCAGATGAAGATGTTCCTGACCCGCCTGGGCGAGGGCAGCCGCATGGTTGTCACCGGGGACCGCAGCCAGGTGGACCTTCCGCGCGGCCAGCAATCGGGCCTGCATGACGCCGAACGGCTCCTGGGCCACATCGACAAGATTTCCTTCGACTATTTCACGGCCCGCGACGTGGTGCGCCACCCGCTCGTGGCCGCCATCATCGAGGCCTATGACGCCGACGCGGCGCGTTAGTACGGGCAGGATGGGGCCGCGTTCCGGAAGACGGGCATTCCCCGCGGATCTGAACCGGGATAAGAGGCCCCGATGACAACAGATTGCCTGATCGAGGCCCCGGCTTGGGCTGTCCTGGACCTAGCGCTGCTGGCGGAGCGGGCGGCGGGGGCGACGCTGGTGCACCTGGGCCATGACCCGGCCGCCTTCGAGATCGCGGTTCTTGCTTGCGACGACGCGCGCATCGCCGCGCTGAACGGTGATTACCGCGACAAGCCGCAGCCGACGAACGTGCTCAGCTGGCCCGGCGAGGACCGCGCCGCGCCCGAGGAGGGCGGCCGGCCCCTGCCGCCGCGGGAACCTGAGCTGGGCGATATCGCCATCGCCCACGAGACCTGCGCCCGTGAAGCCGCCGAACAGACCAAGCCATTGGCGGCGCATGTGACCCATCTGATCGTACATGCCACGCTGCACCTGTTGGGCTATGACCACGAGCGTGACGGGGATGCCACCCTCATGGAAGGATTGGAGGTGGAAATACTTGGCAAACTGGGTGTTCCTGACCCATATACGTGATGAGCGCTTCCCGGCCCGGCGTTTTCCAGGGGCCATCACCGGTAGGAGAAAATGGGCGACACCACCGACGGGTCTTCTAACGCGGCGCAAAGCGCGCCACCTGACACCAGCCAGCACCTTCAGCGCGGTTTCTTTGATCGCATCGTGGAGGCATTCAACCCTTCTGACATGTCCCAGACCCAAGCCAGCGAGGCCAACGGCAAGGCGGTGGCCTTGTCGCGTCCGGGTCTAGCCAACCTGCGGCGGATGCGGGTTGAGGACGTTATGATCCCGAAGGCCGAGATTGTCGCGGTGCCCCTGGACATCTCGAAGGAGGATCTGGTCAAGGTCTTCCGCGAAAGCGGTTACACG
>NZ_DATFIP010000072.1:0-26248 GCF_035270045.1 Salibaculum sp. | reverse complement strand
ACTGGTATCATGTGGGCTATCCTAAGGGGGGCCGCCGGCCCGAGTCGGTGCTGTTCACGTCTCGACTTATCATCTCAGCGACATGACGCCACAACGGGAAACCGACGGGCCGGCGGCCCCCTGCCGTTCTGGTTCGTGTGGTAAAAAATTTGCGGGAGTGCATCTGACCTGCCCCCCAAGGCTCCCTCATTCATAATGAGAGTCTGCGGGTCTTGTTTTCATATTCTCGGTCGTCTGATGGGGCAAGCGCGCCGATGATGATGAGCAGGAAGGCAATGCCCATGAGAGCACCTTCCTCAAGCAGAAGCAGCCTTACAAAGCACTGGTCCATGCAGGATCCTGAGAAAACTCGACCGTGGGCGGAGAAAGTCAGGCGAGGCGGCGAACGAGTTCTTCATGCAAGGGCGAAGTCCGGTTTTCGGCCTTCGCGGCTTTCAAGGCCGTGTCGACACAAACTCTGGCGGCATTCGTCGAAAGCTTGCCGACCGAGTGAACCTTTTCGTCTCGTGGTGACATCAGGCATATCACTGCCTTGTGTGTCAGAGTGTCAATAGTCACCGATCGTCAACGACATAAGGCAGAACGGCTGGGGGCAGGCCCGCCTCGGCGCGGTCTCGATCAGTCCTGTCCGGGCAAAAGGATCGAACTGTCGCCGTAGCTGAAAAAACGGTATCGCGCAGCGATGGCATGGGCATAGATCGCGCGCACCCGGTCCACGCCCATAAAGGCGCTGACAAGCATCATCAGGGTGGACTTGGGCAGGTGGAAATTGGTCATCAGCCCGTCAGTGACCCGGAACCGGAACCCCGGTGTGATGAAGATGTCCGTCTTGCCCTCCCAGGCGGCGATGCCGGTGTCGTTCGCCGCGCTCTCGATCAGGCGCAGGGCAGTCGTGCCGACGGGAATCACGCGCCCACCCGCGGCGCGGGTGGCATTGATCTGGTCGGCAGCGGTCCGTGTCACCCGGCCCCATTCGGCATGCATGCGGTGCTCGGAAATGTCGTCGGTCTTGACCGGCAGGAAGGTCCCGGCGCCGACATGCAGCGTCACGTGGGTGAACTCCACACCCATGGCCGCCAGGTCGTCCAGCAGCCAGTCCTCGAAATGCAGCGAGGCCGTGGGCGCGGCCACAGCGCCGTTTTCGCGTGCCCAGATGGTCTGGTAGTCGGTCCGGTCGGCGGCGTCGGCGGGCCGCCGCGCGGCGATGTAGGGTGGCAGGGGCATCTGGCCCGCGGCCTCAAGCGCGGCGTCGAAATCCTCGCCGGCCAGGTTGAAGCGCAGATGCGCCTGGCCCGCGTCGCGGCCCTCCACGGTGGCCGACAGCGCCGTCGAGAAAACGACCACCTCGCCGTCGCGGAGCTTGCGCAGGGGCTTGACCAGCGCCGACCAGGTGCCGTCCGCGCGCGGCTCCAGCAGCGTGACCTCGATGTTGGCGGTGGCGCCTGCCCTGTCGCGCGTGCCGAACAGGCGGGCCGGGATCACCCGCGTGTCGTTCAGGACCAACCGGTCGCCGGGGCGCAGCACCGCGCAGAGGTCGCGCACATGGCGATCCGCGATGCGGTCCCTCTCGGCCACGAGAAGGCGCGCGGCGGTGCGCGGGCGCGCAGGCCGGGTGGCGATCAGGTCCTCCGGCAGGTCGAAATCGAAATCGGACAGTTTCATGCGGGTCTACTGGCTGGGCCGGGGTGGCGGGCGGCGGAATATTTCCCGGAACATGCCGGGGGTCAGTGCCGACAGCGGATTGACCAGAACGCGGGGACTGTCAACCGGTCCCTGCAGCGTGAAGTTGAAACCGATGAGTCCCTCGCCCGGCCGAGTCAGGAAGGCCCCCAGCCCGTTGATCATGTAGAGCGGCGAAATCACCCCCTGGAAATCCATCTGCCGCGCGGCCAGGGCGTAGGTGCCGTCCAGCGACAGGCCCAGCCCCGGCCCCACCGCGCTGGCCCGTTGCAGCAGGATGCGCTCGGGTGTCAGCGTGAACGCGGCCTCCACCTCGGAGAAGAGCAGCCCCTGACCGTCAAGCTGCGTCAGCAGCCCGACCACCGAGATCGCATCGAGCAGCGAGGCCAGCGCCGGAGCGTCGCGCACCCGCAAGTCCCGCGCCGAGAGGCGGCCGGCGTAGTACCCCTCGGTGCCGGTCGGGCGCACCGTCATGTCCAGCGCGCCCTCGCGCCCGTTCTCCAGCAACCCGGCATCGCGGAACACGCCGCCCGCATCCGCGCTGCGCAGGCGCAGGCCGGTGCCCCCCTCGACCGGGACCACCGTGCCCTGCACCGGCGCACCGCCGTTGACCGCCCCGGTGAAATTGCCAGACAGGCCGCCCTGCGTGTCGAAACTGCCCCGGAACCCGGTCAGCGCGATGCCCGCAGTCACCTGAAGGCGGTCCAGCGCCATGGAGACCGGCCCGCCCGCGGGCCCGTCCCGCGCACCGTCGCCGCCGGGCCGCGCCCGGCGCAGGTCGAGCCGGCCACCGGTCACCCGGACCTCGGGGGCCTGACCTGCGCCCCGGCCCAGCAATTCGACAGGCGCGTCGAACCAGTCCTCGATCCGCACCCGGCTGAAAAGGGCGCGGTCCAATCCGCCGTCGGCATCAAGGGTGATCGCGCCCTCGGCCACCAGACCGGCCCCTTCAAGCACGATCCGGTCGATGCGCGGCAGCGCGCCCAGGTGCCCCTCCAGCACCAGGCGCCCCGGCGTCGCGGCCGGTTTGGACCAGCCCAGGGCGGGTAGCGACAGCCCGACCCCGGCCAGGTCCGATCGCAAGGCAAGACCCGGGCCGCCGTCACGCGACAGGTCCAGTTCCAATTGTGCCCGGCCCGCCCCGGCAAGCGCGCCCTCGGGCAGGTCGATGTCGAAGGCCCGCAGCAGGCGCGGCCCCAGCGGCACCTCCGCCGTGATCCGGGCCGTTCCCTCCGACCCGGCCCCCAGCGCGCGGGAGTAGACCGCGCTGGCAGGCACGCCGTCGACTTGCACATCGCCGCGCAGGGTCAGGCTGTCGGAGGTTGCCTCGGCAACCAGGTCCGGGGCGACCAGTCTGCGGCCGGGGATCAGCACCTCCGAGCGCAGGTCACGCAGCCGCGCACTGGCCTGCCAGCTCCGGTCCTCCGGCGGGACATCGTTCTTGAGCACGGTCTCGATCGTCACGCCGATCTCGGCCCGCCCGTCTGCAAGGGTCACGGGCAGGTCACTGTCGTCGAGCGCGTTGAAGGGTGGCCCGGCCAGCACCGCCATGGCCGCGGTTATGGTTCCCGCGATGTCAAGGTCGAAACGGGCGGGCGGATCGCGCCCGGTCCGCGGAATGGTCATGACCGACCCGGCCATGTCCAGCCGCCCGCCCTGCGGCGCGGTCACCGTGCCCGCGTTCAGGGTCACGACCAGCCTGCCGTCGATCTCGGAAACGGCCCCGGCGGCCCCTTCGATGGGGGGCTGCTCGGGCAGCGCGCGGATGCTGGCCCCCGAGAAGTTCAGCGACAGCCCGCTGTGCGGCGGCGCGCCGGGCCGGGTGCGCAGGACGTAAGTCAGGTCCGAGAGCGTGCCTGTTGTCAGGTTGCGCGCGAACCAGTCACGGCTGCCCGGGCGGAACGCCTCGGGCCAGAGACGCATCAGTTCGGCCACGTCGAGACGGTCCGCCGCAACCTCCAGCCCCGTGACCCAGCCTTGCGGTGCCGCCGCCACCCGGCCCGACAGGCGCAGCGGTGTGCCGTCATGCCCCAGCACGGCCTGGCCCAGGTCCAGCGTGAACGGGTCCAGCCGAAGCCGGAAATCGGCCCGTGCCGGCCCCATGTCACGCCGCCCGGAATACAGACCGGCCGGATTGACCTGAAGCGCGTCGATCCGGACCTGGCCGATGATGGCGCCCGGCCAGCCGCGGTCGAACTCGCGCAGGTCGGCATGGCCCGTCCCTTTGAGCGCGCCCCAGTCGCTATCCACCTCGATCAGATCGAAGGTCAGACGCGACTCGGCCGGGTTGTAGGACAGGTAGGTTCTGGCACCCTCGAAGGGAACGGGCCGGGTCTGCGCCGTCGGTTGCAGCCGCCCCTCGCCGATCTGCAGCGTTGCACTGGCCGAGGTCAACGCCCCGTCCCGGTCGACCACGCCCCGCAGCGCCCCCGAGATCGGCGCCTCGAGAACGCCCAGCCAGCTGAGCAGCGGCGACTGGCTGGCGATGTCGGGCGCGGCCATGTCGCTGATGGTAACGCCGAACTCGGCCGCGGCGCTGCCCTTGGGGCTGGAATAGGTGAACTCGGCCGCGCTGGCATTGGCGCGGCCCGAAAGCAGCGCGACCCGTGCCGAGATCACCGTCTCGTCGTCGCGCATGTCCAGGGCCACTTGACCGTTGTCCACGGTCCAGTTGCGGCCCGCCCGCGCATCGGCATAGTTGATGATAAGCCCGGTCGCCCGCAGATGTTCCAGCGCTTCCAGCGGCCCCTGCGTGACCATGGCGTCAAGCTGGTCGACCAGACCAAGGAAAGTCTCGGCCCGGCTCGCCTCGGCGGCGCCCCCGTCAAAGGCCACGGCAACGGTGCCGTCGCGGTCGCGTCGCAGGCGCAATTGCGCACCCTGCAAAACGACCTCCTGTGCCAGTATCCGACCCTGCAGCGCGCCGCGCGGCGAGACCAGACCCTCGATCCGCGGCACCCGGGCCAGGACCGCCCCGGCGCTGTCGCGCAGCACCGTGTCACGCAGCACCAGCCGCGGGTGCAGGTCGCGGCCGAGGGTCACGGACATGGCGCCGAAGTCCAGCTGCCCGCCGGCCAGGACCTCGCTGGCGCGCGCCTCGACCTTCCGGGTGACCCAGCTCGGCGCGGTGACCTCGTTGCCGATCAGCAGCACGCCCACGACCATCAGCGCCGCCAGCGGCGCCGTCAGCCCAAGAAACAGCGCCCGCCAAGCGAGCCGCCGCCGAGCACGGGCGCGCGGCTGCCCGCCGTCCTCGCGCGGCGACTCCTGATGCCGCTGGGCCTGCTTCTTGGTCGTCGGGTCCTGCATGGGGCTTTATTCTCCGACGGGCCGGGCTAGAACACAAAAAGGATTGATCACGCGGAGAGACCCAGATGCAAGACCTCGTGCCCGGCCAGCCGGCCCCCGACTTCAGCCTGCCCCGCGACGGCGGCGACACCGTGACCCTGTCCGACCTGCGTGGCGGGCCGGTCGTTCTGTTTTTCTATCCCAAGGACAACACCCCCGGCTGCACGACGGAGGCCGTGGCCTTCACCGGCCTGCTGGAGGACTTCGCCGCCTCCGGTGCGACGGTGCTGGGCATTTCCAAGGACAGCGTGAAAAAGCACGACAATTTCGTCGCCAAGCACGACCTCAAGGTGGCCTTGCTCTCGGACGCCGACGGGGACGTCTGCGAAACTTACGGAGTCTGGGGCGAAAAGCAGATGTACGGCAAGACCTTCGAGGGGATTACCCGCGCGACGGTGCTCATCGACGCGGACGGCAAGGTCGCGCGCGTCTGGCCGAAAGTGAAGGTGGACGGTCATGCCGAAGAGGTGCTTGGGGCGGTGCGCGCCCTCTGACCACGGGTGCGGAGCGGCACCGGCTTGACCTTGCCGGACCGCCGGGCGAAACCGGCACTATGAAACCGCTTGCCCAGATGGCCGAAGAGGTGCTGCGCACCGCCGATGGTCGTGAAAAGACCGCTCTGTCACGGCGCCATGCCGCCGCCTGGCAGGCGGCACGCGCGTCCGGCGAGCTGCCCCGGATCGGCACAGCAAATCCGCCATGCGATCCCGCGCGGCCCGGGCAGCCCGAGCTGCGTGACCCGCGCGAGATGCCGCGCCGCCGGCCAGGCTCGCCCGCCGGGCGCATCGCCATGCTGCACGCCGTCGCCCATATCGAGCTTAACGCGGTGGACCTGCACTGGGACATCATCGCGCGCTTTGCCGACACGCCGATGCCGCCCGGTTTCTACGACGACTGGGTCAAATCGGCAGACGAGGAATCAAAGCATTTCCAACTGATATGCGACTGTCTTGAAGGCATGGGCAGTCACTACGGCGCCCTGCCTGCCCATGCCGGCATGTGGCGCGCGGCCCGTGACACGGCCCATGACCTGATGGGCCGGCTTGCCGTGGTGCCCATGGTGCTTGAGGCGCGCGGCCTGGACGTGACACCCGGCATGATCGATATCTTCGATAAGGCCGGCGAAACCGACGCCGTCGCGGCCATGCGGGTGATCTACGCCGAGGAAGTCCACCACGTTGCCTATGGCTCCAAGTGGTTCCATTTCCTGTGCGGGCGCCTGGACACTGACCCCAGGGACGCCTTTCACGATCTCGTCCGGCGCTATTTCCACGGGGCGCTCAAACCGCCTTTCAACGAGGAAAAACGCGCCGAGGCGGGCGTGCCGCCGGATTTCTACTGGCCCCTGGCTGAGGGGCCCGAGACAGGCCGATAAGCAGGCCGGCTCGGACGGGCAGACAGGGCATCGGCAAATTACCGCCCAAATGGCGGGAAATGCCGGGAATTGTCGTCTTTGAGTTCAAAATCCTTGCGGGGGACTCTGCTGCGCTGTATCCGGCGGGTCGAGTGCACGGCCCGTTTGGGCTCGTGTGTCGCAGAGACGCCCGGCTGGCCGGGCAGACCCGCGGCGGGATGGGGACAGACGACAGGACGTGATGACTGGCTTCAGACACAAGCTCCACTTGATGCTGGAAAACCGCTTTCCGGAAAAACGCCTGTTTCTGCGCTCGGACGAGCAGACCCGCTTCATACGGCTCGGTCCGGCGACGCAACTCACGGCCTGGTCGGTCACGTCACTGGTGCTGGCCTGGACCATCGTTGCCACCGCCATCGTGATCATGGACAGCATCGGCGCCGGCAATTTCCGTGCCCAGGCCCTGCGCGACCAGATGACCTACGAAGACCGGCTCAACGTGCTGTCGAGCGAACGCGACCGCCGCGCCACCGAGGCCCGCGCCGCGCAGGACCGGTTCAGTTCCGCGCTCGAACAGATCTCCTTGATGCAGTCGGAATTGCTGCGCTCGGAGGAACGGCGCCGCGAACTGGAGACCGGGATCGAGGTGATCCAGGCCTCGCTGCGGCGCACCATGTCTGAGCGCGAGGCGGCGCGCGATCGTGCCCGCGCGCTGGAGGCTGCTCTCGACGACGGCAACGGCACCCTGCCAGGCACGGCGGGCGGCACCTCGTCGGCCGGAACGGTGGACATGCTCGCAGATGCCCTGGCCCAGACGGCCCGGGAACGCGACCAGATCGCCGCCGATGCGGAATACGCCCTCGAACACGCCTCGGAGATGGAGCTGGAACTGCGTCTGCTGCGCGAGAAGAACGACGCCATCTTCAGCCAACTGGAAGAAGCCTTTACCGTCTCCGTCGAGCCGCTCAACAAGATGTTCCGGGCCGCCGGGATGGACCCCGAGCAGGTGCTCGACACCGTGCGCAGCGGGTACTCGGGCACCGGCGGGCCGCTGACCCCGCTGCAATTCTCCACCCGCGGGGGCAGCAACGACCCCGACGCGGAGCGCGCCAATTCGATCCTGCGCGCCATGGACCGGCTCAACATGTATCGTCTCGCTGCCGAAAAGGTGCCCTTCGACATGCCCGTCAAGGCCGGGTTCCGTTTCACCTCGGGCTACGGGATGCGCTGGGGCCGGATGCACAACGGCACCGATTTCGCCGCCCCTGTCGGTACCCCGATTTATGCCCCGGCCGAGGGCGTGGTGACCTTTGCAGGCTGGTCTTCGGGCTATGGTCGGATGGTCAAGATCCGCCATGCCTTCGGGATAGAAACCCGCTACGCCCACCAGAGCAGGATCCGCGTCGAGGAAGGACAAAGGGTCTCGCGCGGGGATCACATAGGTGATATTGGCAACTCAGGACGATCCACGGGCCCGCACCTGCACTACGAGATCCGGCAGAGCGGATCGGCCGTGAACCCCATGACCTACATAAGAGCTGGACAAGATGTTTTCTAAAAGCAAGATCAACGAACCCGGCCCCGCAGCCGAGGACAAGGGCGCCGCAAGCTCCGCCGACACTGCGGCACGGAAACCCGCCGCGCCCACCGGGGCCGACTACAAGTCGGCCAGCAAGGCCAAGCCGCCGGCCTCGACGCTCTCGGCCGACCTGCACATCACCGGCAACCTCAAGACCAGCGGCGACATCAACATCGAAGGCACGGTCGACGGCGACATCCGCGCCCACCTGCTGACAATCGGTGACGGCGCCACCGTCAACGGTGAATGCATCGCTGATGACGTGGTGGTGCATGGCCGTGTCGTGGGCACGGTGCGTGGTCTCAAGGTGCGGCTGACCTCGACCGCGCGGGTCGAGGGCGACATCATCCACAAGACCATCGCCATCGAATCCGGCGCCCATTTCGAAGGTTCGGTCCAGCGCCAGGACGACCCGTTGAACGCGGGCGGCGGCCGCGCCGCGGCCAGCGCGCCACAGCCCGCCAAGGCCGAGGCGCCCAAGCCGGCCCCTGCCCAGCCGCAAAAGGCAGACACCAAGGGCTGATGGACACGGCGCGGCCAACGTCCGGCGACCGCGGGTCTTTGCAGACCTCACGGGCCCCCGCAGCCATCTGCGGGGGCTTTGTCGTTCCGGCCGTCATCCGGACGGGACCACGGGATATCGGGCTGCCCGTTTTGCTGGCTCGTGCGACGCGCGCCCTGCTAGCATCAAGGTCCGAAGCCCCCTGAAAGCCGATCGAGACATGCACATCGCCCTTCCCCTGCTGGCCTTTCTCGCTCTGGTCGCCTGCGCGGCGCCCGCGCCGACACCGCCCCCCGACACGCCCCCGCGCGCCCCACTATCGCAGGTTACGCCGCCCGAGGACGCCCGCGCCGGGCGTTTCGCGCGGGCCTTCCTCGATGCAATTCAGCCGCGCTCGGTTGCGCTGCGGCGCGAACTTTGCGGCTACTTCTACGTCACCGAGGCCGGCGAAATCGCCGCGACGCCACCGCGCGTCGGTGATTTCGCGGGCTGCGAGATGCCCGTGCCGAGGTCCGGGGCCGGGGTCTTCGCGTCCTACCACACCCACAGCGCCTTCGCGCCGGGTTATGACAACGAGGTGCCCTCGGTGCGGGACCTTCTCAATGACGTGCAGCTGGGGATCGACGGGTATGTCAGCACGCCGGGGGGACGGGTCTGGCAGGTGGATCACGGCACGCGCAGCCTGGTCCAGCTTTGCGGGATCGGCTGCGTCTTCATGGACCCGGGCTTCGTGCCGGTGGGCGAGTCCGCAATCCGGCCGCGCTATTCCATGTCCGAGTTGCGCCACCGTGCCGCGACCAACTGACCCTCCGGCCTTGCCCTTGCGCCTAGTGCGCCGCCGTATCGCCCGTCAGCCGGGCGACGACGCGCCCCACCACGGGGATCAGTAGCAGCCCGACCGCCAGCCCGATCAGCCCGTCCAGTCCGGCCGTGACCGCCCAGTTGGCGAATCCGCCGTCGCCGACCGCCGCCGCGGCCCCGTTGATAACGTCATAAACAAGGTGCCAGCCCAGGTCATGCGTGCCATGGACAAGGATCGAGCCCCCCACCCAGAGCATGGCCACGGTGCCGATGATCGACAGCAGCTTCATGATGTGGGGCATCCCCTTGACCAACCCGCGGCCCAGGCCCCGGCCCAGCCCGGTGCGCCCCTTGGCCGCCACTGCCAGTCCGATGTCGTCCATCTTGACGATCAACCCGACCGTGCCATAAACCAGCGCGGTGATGCCCGCCGCCACGACAGCCAGCGTCGCGGCCTCCAGCCAGAACGTGCCCTCGGGGATGGCCGCCAGCGAGATGGTCATGATCTCGGCGGACAGGATGAAGTCGGTCTTGATGGCCCCTTTCACGCGCTTTTCCTCAAGATGCACCGGGTCGCCCACGTCCAGGTCCTTTTCGACCTGCGCGTCGGCATGCGGGAACAACCAGTGGTGAACCTTCTCGGCGCCCTCGAAACACAGGTAGAAGCCGCCCAGCATGAGCAGCGGCGTGATCAGCCAGGGCGCGAGGATATTGAGCGCAAGCGCCACCGGCAACAGGATCACCAGCTTGTTGAAAAAGCTTGCCCGGGCGATTTTCCAGATGATCGGCAATTCGCGTTTCGGGTCCAGCCCGTGGACGTATTTCGGCGTCACCGCCGCGTCATCTATGACCACGCCCGCCGCCTTTGACCCGGCCTTGGCCGCCATGCCCGCCACGTCGTCAACGCTGGAGGCCGCCAGTTTCGCGATCGCCGCGACATCGTCCAACAGGGCCAGAAGACCACTCATCCTGCATACTCCGTCTGTGTCGCGGCCACTCTTGCGTTTCAACGGTGCGGCTGCAAGGCAAAGCGTCCCGCGCCGTGCCCCGACAGCACCAGCACGTCATCGAATTGATTCTTCATGTGGTCCGCCTGACACGCGCCGCGCCGCCTGTTAGCGGCAACGCCCCGAAAATCGCGTGAGCGGCGTTAGCGCAAACCGTGCCATATCAGCGTCCGTTACCGCTAACCATCTGGCAAAGCGCCGCTTTCGGGATTGGTATACTGTCGAATACCGCTTAGAAGCCTCGCAAACAGCGCCTTGAGGAGTCGCCATGACAGTCACCATCGGCATCAACGGATTCGGTCGAATTGGCCGGTGCACCCTCGCCCACATCGCCGAGGCTGCCCGCAACGACGTGCAGGTCGTCAAGATCAACGCCACCGGCCCTATCGAGACCAACGCTCACCTGCTGCGCTATGACAGCGTGCACGGGCGCTTCGGCGGCGAGGTCGAGGTGGTCGACGGCAAACTGGACCTCGGCCGCGGTGGCATCGAGGTCATGTCGAGCTATGACCCCCGGGACCTGGACTGGGACGGATGCGACGTCGTCCTCGAATGCACGGGCCAGTTCAACGACGGTCACATGTCTGCCGTCCACCTCGACCGCGGCGCGGGCAAGGTGCTGATCTCGGCCCCGGCGACCAACGTGGACCGAACCATCGTCTACGGCGTCAATCACCGCGCGTTGCAGGCCCAGGACCGCATGGTCTCGAACGGGTCCTGCACCACCAACTGCCTTGCCCCGCTGGTCAAGGTGCTCAACGACGGGATCGGCATCGAACGCGGGCTGATGACCACGATCCACAGCTACACCGGCGACCAGCCGACGCTGGACCGCCGCCACAAGGATCTCTACCGCGCCCGCGCCGCCGCCATGGCGATGATCCCGACCAGCACCGGCGCGGCCAAGGCCCTGTCCGAGGTCCTGCCCGAGATGGCCGGCAAGCTCGACGGCACCGCCATGCGCGTCCCCACGCCCAATGTCTCCTGCGTGGACCTGACCTTCGAGGCGCAAAGGTCGGTGAGCGCCGAGGACGTCAATTCCGTCGTCGCCGAAGCCAGCGCCGGGCACATGGGCATGGTCATGGCCTATGACCCGGAGCCCAAGGTCTCGGTCGATTTCAACCACACGCCGCACAGCACCATTTTCGCGCCGGACCAGACCAAGGTCGTGGGCGGGCGCAGCGTGCGCGTGCTGGCCTGGTATGACAACGAATGGGGCTTCTCGGCACGCATGGCCGACGTCGCGGGACACATGGGCCGGCTGATCTGACCTGGCGCTGCCAGGCAGGGGCGACATGCGGCCCGGTGGTCAAGGTCACCCGGCCCCAAGCCGCGCGGGCGATCCGGCTTTGCCTTCGCGCGCCCGCGCGCCTAAGAAGGGAACATGACCAACAGGCTCGCGATATGGCTACTGCTGCTTCTGGCCGGGCTCCTGGCGCTGGACCACTTCGTGCAGGACTCCGAGGCGACCATATTCCTGGGCCGCAAGTTCCTGGAATTGCTGCAGTACGTCGCCTTCTGGCGGTGAATTTCCCGCCACGCAGCGGGACAGGCGGGTTGACCTTTGGCCAAAAAAGCGGATGTTAGCGCCAACAGCGGCACGATCCACGGGCCGCACCATGCCAATCCAACACGGAGGGCCATCCCATGTCAGTCAAAGTCGCCATCAACGGGTTCGGTCGGATCGGCCGCAACGTGCTGCGCGGAATCATCGAATCCGGCCGCACCGATATCGAGGTCATCGCCATCAATGACCTCGGGCCGGTCGAGACCAATGCCCACCTGCTGCAATTCGACAGCGTCCATGGCCGTTTCCCGGTCGAGGTCAGCCATACCGAGGACAGCATCGACGTCGGCCGCGGCCCCATCGCCGTCACTGCCATTCGCAACCCCGCCGACCTGCCCTGGTCCGACGTGGACGTCGTGCTCGAATGCACCGGCATCTTCACCTCCAAGGAGGCCTGCCAGGCCCATCTGGAAAACGGCGCCTCGCGGGTCTTGATCTCGGCCCCGGGCAAGGGCGCGGACAAGACCATCGTCTACGGTGTGAACCATGATCAGCTGGGTCCCGAGGACATCGTCGTCTCCAACGCGTCCTGCACGACCAATTGCCTGTCGCCGGTTGCCAAGGTGCTTCATGACGAGATCGGCATCGTCAAGGGCTTCATGACCACGATCCACAGTTATACCGGCGACCAGCCGACACTGGACACCATGCACAAGGATCTCTATCGCGCCCGCGCGGCGGCCCTGTCGATGATCCCGACCTCGACCGGCGCGGCCAAGGCCGTGGGGCTGGTACTGCCCGACCTGGACGGCAAGCTCGACGGTGTGGCGATCCGCGTACCAACGCCCAATGTCTCGGTCGTCGACCTGACGTTCGAGGCCGCCCGCGACACCACGATGGAAGAAATCAACGCCGCCATCCGCACCGCCGCGGACGGCCCGCTCAAGGGCGTGCTGGGCTACACCGACAAGCCACTGGTCAGCACCGATTTCAACCATGATCCGCATTCCTCGGTTTTCCACACCGACCAGACCAAGGTCATGGAGGGCCGCATGGTCCGCATCCTGTCGTGGTATGACAACGAATGGGGCTTCTCGAACCGCATGGCCGATACGGCCGTGGAGATGGGCAAGCACCTCTGACGGGCAGGTCCCGACCCCGCGACACCTCGGAAACCGCCCCTCGGGGCGGTTTTTTTATGTTCTGCCATGGACGGGCCGCCATGCGGAGAACGCAAGGCCGTTAGCGCAAACTGTCAGTGGTGCCGCACCGCAGCATCCCTATATGGTCAGTCAGGAAACAGGCAAACGGCCACCCAAAGGAGACTGACATGACCGCTTTCGCTTCCCTCCGCACGGCCCTCAAGAAACGCGCCGCCTATGCCCGCACCAAGCGCGAGCTGGCCAATCTTCCGCTTGACCTCGCCCTTGAGGACCTGGGCTTCTACACCGGTGATGCCGACAAGATCGCGCGCAAGGCCGTCTACGGCTGACGCTCTTCATGCTGGCAAATCGACGCGCTTGACCTCGGCGACTCCTGCCGTCGCCGGGGGGCGGTGCATGAAGGTGTTCCAGAGACCCGGCACGGCGCTGCCAACCCGCGCGATCAGCCCAGCCGGTCCTTGAGGGCGGTCTCCACGAGGGGCGAGACGAACTTGGACACGTCTCCGCCCAAGCGCGCGATTTCCTTGACCAGTTTCGAGGCAATGGCCTGGTGCTGGGCGTCAGCCATCAGGAAAACCGTCTCCACGCTATCATCGAGCGCCCGGTTCATGCCGACCATCTGGTATTCGTATTCGAAATCGGCCACCGCGCGCAGACCCCGGACGATGATCCCCGCCCCGACATCGTTGGCGCAGTCGATCAGAAGGTTCTCGAAGGGATGGGCAATGATCTCGACCCCGGTCTCCGCGGTGAGCGCGGCGCATTCCGACTCGATCATGGCCACGCGCTCTTCCAGCGTGAAAAGCGGACCCTTGTCGCGGTTGATGGCCACGCCGATGACCAGTCGATCAACCAGCGTGCAAGCCCGGCGGATGATGTCGACATGGCCCAGGGTAACTGGGTCGAAAGTGCCGGGGTAAAGGCCAGTGCGCATCGCGGGTCCTTTCGGGCTGCCGTTTCGCGGCGCACGCAACAATATTGCAACGGGGAATGCAAGCGGCTTTCGGAACGTGCAGAACGGGCCCTAGTGGCCCATGATCATCCCTTCCAGCGCATTCTTTTCCATCGACAGTTCGGCCAGGCGAGCCTTGACCACGTCCCCGATCGAGATCAGCCCGATCATCCGGTCCCCCTCGATGACCGGCATGTGGCGAAAGCGCCCCTCGGTCATGCGTGACAGCACCGCGTCGGAACTGTCCGCGGGGGTGCAGGTCACAGGATCGCGGGTCATGATGTCTTTCACGCTCTTTGACAGGCACTCGGGGCCCTGGCGGCCGATCTCGCGCACGATGTCGCGTTCCGAAAGGATGCCCATCGGCGTCCCGCCATCATCGTCGCTGATCACGATCGTCCCGATCCGACGGTCCGACATGATCGCCGCAGCCTCCTTGACATGGGCGTCGCTGTGCAGCGTCAGCACCCCTTCGACGGCCTTGGATGAAAGAATCTGTTGCACCAACATGGGCTATCCTTTGCGTCTTTTTACCCAGCGTCCCCGCAGGCACGCCGTCTGTCAAGCGACGAGACGCTCCAGCCGCGCCACCTCGGCCCGGATCCCGCCCGCCAGTGCCACGGCCAACCGGTTGAGCCGGTCCGACCGCCGGTCCGAGGCATGGCGCACCAGAAAGAAGCTGCGCGACAGGCTGATCTCGTCGACCAGGACCCGCACCAGCCCGGGCACGAAAGGCAGCGCGAAGTCATGCACGATCCCGACGCCACCCCCGGCCCGCAACAGCTGCGCCTGCACCGCAACCGAGTTCGAGGCCAGCTGCACGCCGTCACGGGCCAACTCGCCCAGGTAGTCCAGTTCCTTGTCGAAGATCATGTCGGGGATATAGCCTACCACGGGCCGCCCGGTCAGGTCGTCGCGGCTCGTGATCCGGCGCGCGGTGTCACGATGGGCGGCCAGATGCAATCCGTAGGCCGTGATGCGCTGCACGGTGAGCCGCCCCGCGGCGGGCGGCGAGACGGTGATCGCCATGTCGGCCTCGCGCCGTGACAGGTTGACGACCCGCGGCAGGGCCAGGATCTGGATCTCCAGGTCCGGGTTGTCCGCCTGCAGTGCCGCGCAGACCTGCGGCAGCACGTAGTTGGCACAGCCGTCGGGGGCGCCGATGCGGACCTGCCCGGTCAGGCCACCGCCCGCGCCCTGCCCCTCGTCTGCGGCCAGTGCCAGCGCCGCTTCGGCCTCGGTGGCGCGGTCACGCATCCGCGCGCCCTGGTCGGTCAGCGCGTAGCCCTGAGGGGATTTCACGAAAAGCGCCGCCCCGAGCTCGGCCTCCAGCCGGGCGATGCGGCGGCTGACCGTGGCCGGGTCCATCTTCAGCGTCGGCGCCGCCGCCGACAGGCCCTGCGCCCGGGCCACCGCCAGGAAGACCCGCATGTCGTCCCAGTTCCGCACGCCGCCCTCGCTTTGCATGATTACAAGATTGTTTTGCTGAATTCTCTCTTCTTCTGACAAAATTGCAAGAGTAGGTTGGGGATGACCACGTCACGGGAGGATACCATGGAAGAGATCGGTCATTACATTGACGGCGTGCGCGTCGCGGGGACCTCGGGCCGCTTCGCCGATGTCATGAACCCCGCCACCGGCGAGGTGCAGGCCAAGGTGGCGCTCGCCACCACGCGGGAGGTCGACGATGCCGTCGCCCGAGCCGCCACGGCGCAAGAGGCCTGGGCCAATGTGAACCCTCAGCGCCGCGCCCGCGTGATGATGAAGCTGGGCCAGCTCATCAACGAGAACATGGACGCGCTGGCCGAGGCTGTCAGCCGCGAACACGGCAAGACCCTGCCCGATGCACGCGGTGACGTGCAGCGCGGGCTGGAGGTCGTCGAGGTCTGCATGGGTGCGCCGCACATGCTCAAGGGCGAGTTCACCGACAACGGCGGCCCGGGCATCGACCTGCATTCCATGCGCCAGCCTCTGGGCGTGGTCGCGGGCATCACGCCCTTCAACTTCCCGGCCATGATCCCGCTGTGGAAACTGGCCGGCGCCATCGTCAGCGGCAACGCGATGATCCTGAAACCGTCCGAGCGGGTGCCCACCACCGCGCTCATGCTGGCCGAGCTGTGCAGCCAGGCGGGCGTGCCCGACGGCATCCTGCAGGTCGTCAACGGCGACAAGGAATCGGTCGACGCGCTGCTGGACAACGAAACCATCCAGGCGGTGGGCTTCGTCGGCTCCACGCCGATCGCGCATTACATCTACTCGCGCGCCAGCGCCAACGGCAAGCGCGCGCAGTGTTTCGGCGGTGCCAAGAACCACATGGTCATCATGCCAGATGCCGACCTCGACAAGGCCGCCGATGCGCTGGTCGGCGCCGGATACGGCGCGGCTGGCGAACGTTGCATGGCGATTTCCGTGGCCGTCCCGGTGGGCGAGGAGACCGCCGACCGCCTGACCGAAAAGCTGCTGCCGCGCATCGAGAAGCTCAAGGTCGGCCCCTACACCGCCGGAGAGGACGTGGACTATGGCCCCGTCATCACCGCCCAGGCGCGCGATCGTATCCTCGGGTTGATCGGGTCGGGCGTGGATGAAGGCGCCGATCTGCGCATCGACGGGCGCGACTTCTCGCTCCAGGGCTACGAGAACGGTTATTTCATCGGGCCATCGTTCTTCGACCGTGTCACCCCAGATATGGAGATCTACCGAGAGGAGATCTTCGGCCCGGTCCTTTGCCAGGTCCGCGCGGGCAGCTACGACGAGGCACTGGAGCTTGTCATGGACAACCCGTACGGCAACGGCACCGCGATCTACACCGCCGACGGCGACACGGCCCGCGACTATGCCCACCGGGTCAATGTCGGCATGGTCGGGGTGAATTTCCCGATCCCGGTGCCGCTGTCCTATCACACCTTCGGCGGCTGGAAGAAATCCGGCTTCGGCGACCTGAACCAGTATGGCCCCGACGCCTTCCGGTTCTACACGCGGACCAAGACCGTGACCTCGCGCTGGTTCTCGGGGATCAAGGACGGCGGCGAGTTCAACTTCAAGGCCATGGACTGACACCCCTCGGGGCGGCGGCGCGCCACCGCCCCGGCCCGTCCAGCGCTTGCCGTTTGCGCGCTGTCGCCACAAACTGGCAGGCAGGAAGATCCGCAACGACGGAGGGCCGGGATGGACGAGCCGGAATTCTCGATCGGCATCGAGGAGGAATATCTCCTCGTCGACAAGGAAACCATGGCACTGGCCGTGGTCCCGGAGGGGTTGATGGCCGATTGCGAGGCCGCGCTTGGCGGACAGGTTGCGCCCGAATACCTGCAATGCCAGATCGAGATCGGCACCAAGGTCTGCGCCACCGTGGCCGAGGCACGCGCGGACCTCACCCACCTGCGCCGCACGATCCGCGACTGTGCCGACAAATACGGCCTGACGCCCATTGCCGCCTCTTGCCACCCGCTGGCCGACTGGAAGGACCAGCACCACACCCACAAGCAACGCTATAACCAGTTGCGTGAGGACCTTGGCGGCGTCGTCCGGCGGATGCTGATTTGCGGGATGCACGTGCATGTCGGGCTGAACTCGAACCAGCTGCGTGCCGACCTGCTGGGCCAACTGTCCTATTTCCTGCCGCACCTGCTGGCCATGTCCACATCCTCGCCCTATTGGCAGGGACAGGATACCGGGCTGGCGTCTTACCGGCTGTCGATCTTCGACAACCTGCCGCGCACGGGACTGCCGCCGGCCGTGGACAGCTGGGACGAATACCAGCGCTCGGTCCAGGCGCTGGTGGACATCGGGGTCATCGAGGATGCCAGCAAGATCTGGTGGGACCTTCGCCCTTCGGCCCATTACCCCACGCTGGAGACCCGGATCTGCGATGTTTCGCCCCGGCTGAACCACGCGCTGGGGCTGGCTGCCCTGATCCAGGCGCTGACCCGCCTGCTGTGGCGACTGCGGGTGCGCAACCAGCGCTGGCGGCGCTACGACAATTTCCTGGTTCAGGAAAACCGCTGGCGGGCACAACGCTACGGCACCACCGACGGGCTGATCGACTTCGGCCGGGGCGAGATCGTGCCCTACCAGGAGCTTTTCGAGGAGTTGGTGGACCTGGTCGAATCGGACGCGGGCGTTCTGCAATGCTGTGACGAGATCAACGCCCTGCGCGAGATAATGACAACAGGCACCAGCGCCGAACGCCAGCGCGCCGCCGCCCGGGACGCCCGGGACGCGGGCGCCGACAGCGAGGGTCAGATGCGTGCCGTGGTGCGCCACCTGATCGAGGAATTCAGCGCCGACCTGTAAGCGCGCACGGCCGCCCGGGAGAGGCTGATCAGGACCGGTGCCATCACCACGAGCCGGCCTGTCGTCCCCGGCGCGGCCAGTTTCGACATCGACGCGGGACTGGCGCGGGTCGAACGGGCCCCGGCCATGGCGCCGGCCCGCGTCTCGTGATGCGATGACTTGCACGGGGCGCGATTCGCCCGATGCCTTGCATACCGACCGGTCGTCAGGCGGCAATCCGACCGATCGTTGACCTGACAGACGAGAGGACCGGCACCGATGGATTTCGCCATGGCCAAAGGACAAGGGACCATGGTCGACATGGGCCCGGCCATCGGGATCGACAGGATCGCATCCCCTTACGGCAACCGGGAGGCGGCCGGCCGCGCTGGATGCCGGATAGGAGAGCACGACCGATGGCCTTGTCCGGCAGAGGCTGGTGACAACCGGCCCTCGTCGTGATCTTGAAGGCCGGCATGAGGACGAGGCGATGAGCGAGACGAAGATCCGGGAAGAGGGCCGTGCGGGCCGCATCACCCTGACCCGCCCGCGGGCGTTGAATGCGCTGACCCATGACATGGTGCTGGACATCGAGGCGGCGCTGGACCGCTGGCGCGAACGGCGCGGGCTCGACCTGGTGTTGATAGATGCCGAGGGCGACCGGGCCTTTTGCGCGGGCGGCGACATCCAGCGCATGTACGAGACCGGCCGCGCCGGAGATCTCGACTACGGCCGCCGGTTCTGGCGTGACGAATACCGGATGAACGCCAAGCTGGCAGAGTTCCCCAAACCGGTCGTCACCTTCTTGCAGGGCTATACCATGGGCGGCGGCGTCGGTGTCGGATGTCACGCCACGCACCGGGTCGTCTGCGAGACCAGCAAGCTGGCCATGCCCGAGGTGAGCATCGGGTTGATCCCGGACGTGGGCGGCTCTTTGCTTCTGGCCCGCGCGCCGGGACGGTTGGGAGAATTCCTCGGGCTGACGGCGCACCGGATGACGGCAGGCGACGCGATCCATGCCGGGTTCGCCGACCACTTCGTCCCGCGCGAGGGCTGGCCGGCGCTGACGGCCGAGCTTTGCGGCACCGGCGATGCGTCAGCGGTGGCGCGCGCCGCCCAACCAGCCCCGAAAAGCGCCCTGGCCGGCTGGCAGGCCCGTATCGGCCCTTGTTTCGCGGGCGAGACCCTGGACGAGATCATGGGCGCCCTGCCCGATCCCGCGCCCGAGCCGCTGGACCGGGCGGGGTCGGACATGGCGGGCCATTCCCCGCTGGCCATGGCCTGCGCCCTGCGGATCATCCGAACCGTGCGCGAAACGGGCGGCATCCGCACCGCGCTGGAGCATGAATACCGCTACACCGCCCGCTCGATGTCGCGCGGCGATTTCCTCGAGGGCATCCGCGCCGCCATCATGGACCGCGACGGCGCCCCGCGCTGGCGGCACGAAACCTGGCGCGACATACCAGAGGGGGATATCCTGGCCATGACCGCGCCGATAACCGATCACCCGCTGCAATTCTGACCACCGGGGGAGAGACGCCATGAAGATCGGTTCCCCGGATTGGGAAACATGGGTGCGCCCATGGTCGACAAGCCGGTCGAGGCGGCCAAGACCGCGCGCGGCAGAGGGGGGGGCACGTGCAGCTTCTCAGGGCCGGCGGCGGCCCGGCGCGCGACCTTTCAGCCATGGTGCCCCCGGCCCGAGAAATCCTGGTCGAATTGATCCAAATCATGCACGACGGATGGCATTTTCCGTTAACCTGCTCCACAGATGAACCTTATCGGAGGAACCGACATGCTTAAAAAGAACATGGGTCAGACCGACCGTGCCATTCGCGCCATCCTGGGCGCCTTGCTGATCTTCCTGGCCTTCACGTCACTCGGCGGCGCATGGGCCTGGATCAGCGGGATCGTGGGTGCCGTGTTGCTGGCGACGGCGGCCATGGGATCCTGCCCGCCCTATGCGCTGCTGGGTATCAACACCTGCAAGACGAAAAGCTGAAGAGAGGGGGCGCATGGGCGCCCCTTACTCCGTCCAGATGATGGCCACGTAATCGCGGGTTTCGCGGTAGGGCGGAATGCCGCCGTGGCGGCGGACCGCCTCGGGTCCCGCGTTGTAGGCGGCCAGCGCAAGCGGCCAGCTGCGGAAGGTCTCGAACTGGGCACGCAGGTAACGCGCGCCGCCATCGAGGTTCTGTTGCGGGTCCCAGGCATCGCGCACCCCAAGCTTGCGCGCCGTGGCAGGCATGAGTTGGGCCAGCCCCATGGCCCCGGCGTGGGACTGCGCGCGGCGGTTCCAGCCTGATTCCTGCTGCACCAGCCGCAGGAAGAGCCCCTCGGGGATGTCGTGGCGCCGCGCTGCGTCGCGCGCCAGGTCAAGCAGGGGCCCACGGTAATCGCCACGATAGACCGGCCCGGTGCCGGGCTGACCCGGCACAACCACCTGTGGCGGGCGCAGCCGCACCGAATTCGAATACTGCGCCGCCGCGCGCCCTTCGAGCACCTCGAGTTGCGATCCAAGCAAGGCGGCGCGATTGCGCGTTGACATGCTTTCGGCCATGGCTGCCCATGACACGCTGCCCACGAGAACCACGCCGAGGCTGACCCTGACCGCCGTCATCGTTAAAATCCTCCGCACCACGCCACCAGAAGCTAGCCGCTCGGCGGCATGGATTCCAGCCCGCCGCGCCCGGGCACGCTTCAGCGCGGCGATATTCTACTTTCATTAACCATTCTGGGATGGTGTAACAGCGCACGAGCACGACTGGGATTCTGACAGCAAGGGAGGTCGCCATGGCCGGATCCGTCAACAAGGTCATTCTGATCGGCAACCTGGGGCGCGACCCGGAAACGCGCACCTTCCAGAACGGCGGCAAGGTCTGCAACCTGCGCATCGCCACCTCGGAAAACTGGAAAGACCGCAACACCGGTGAACGCCGCGAGAAGACGGAGTGGCACTCGGTCGCGATCTTCTCGGAGCCACTGGCCAACGTGGCCGAGCGTTATCTCAAGAAGGGATCCAAGGTCTACATCGAAGGCCAGCTGGAAACCCGCAAGTGGCAGGACCAGAACGGCCAGGACCGCTATTCCACCGAGGTTGTGCTGCGCCCCTACCGCAGCGAACTGACCATGCTGGACGGCCGCGGCGAAGGCGGCGGCTCTGGTGGCGGCTACATGTCCGACCAGTCGGGTGGCGGCTACGGCGGTGGCGGGGGCGGCTATGACAGCGGCCCGTCCAGCCCCGCGGGCGGCGGCGACATGGACGACGAGATCCCGTTCTAAGGATTGGAAATGGGCGCCCTGCCCCCGGAACTTAAGATCCTGATCCTGAATGCGGCGGCGCTGGCCGTGGCCTACCTGGGCATCTATCCCAGCATGGCCCGTATCACCCTGCGTCGCCTGCTGCGGCAGGACGTGGCGCTGTCGGTGGTGCTTCTGGTGGTGGTCGGGGTGATGTTCGCCGGCAGCGGAACGCGCTTTTCGCTTCTGCTGTTCGAGACCAACTGGTGGGTCTTCACCCTGCTGACGGCCATGGTCATGGAATGGCCGCTGTTCCTGTGGTTCTGCCGACGCCACGGGATCGATCCCTTTTCCGAGGACGCCTGGGACGACGACAGCGACTAGCCCGCGTCCGCCAGCACCTGCGCGACGACCTCTCGCGGCACGTCCGCGGTGACGAAGGCATCGCCGATGCCCCGCACCATGACAAAGCGCAACTGACCGTCCACGACCTTCTTGTCCTGGCCCATCAGGTCGACCAGGGCCAGCGGGCCCGGCAGGTCGCCGGGGATATCGGCCAGGTCCGTCTTCATGCCCATGGCGGCCAGGTGGGCGCGCAGGCGGCTCGGGTCCTCCTGCGCGCACAGGCCCAGCCTTGCGGAGGTCTCGAAGGCAAGCACACAGCCGATCGCCACCCCTTCGCCATGCAGCAGCCGGTCGGAATAGCCCGTCGCCGCCTCCAGCGCGTGGCAGAAGGTATGGCCCAGGTTCAGCAGCGCGCGGTCGCCTTGCTCGGTCTCGTCGCGCATGACGATGTCGGCCTTCATCTGGACAGAGCGTTTCACCGCGTGGATCAGGGCCGAATCATCGTCGCGCAGGCGCGGGCCGTTGTCCTCGAGCCAGGCAAAGAAATCCGCGTCGCCGAGAAGCCCGTATTTGACCACCTCGCCGTAACCCGACAGAAAGTCGCGCGCGGGCATGGTGGCCAGCGCCGAGGTATCTGCCAGCACCAGCGCAGGCTGGTGGAAGGCTCCGACCAGGTTCTTGCCCTGGGGCGTGTTGATGCCCGTCTTGCCACCCACCGAACTGTCCACCTGTGCCAGAAGCGAGGTCGGCACCTGGACGAACCGCACCCCGCGGCGCACCACGGCAGCGGCGAAACCCACCAGGTCGCCGATCACCCCGCCGCCCAGGGCCATGACGATATCGCCGCGCTCGACCTGGCGGTCGAGCAGCCATTCGACGGTGCGGGTGAACTGCGGCCAGCCCTTCGTGGCCTCGCCCGGCGGCAGGATCAGCGCGGCGCTTTCGATACCTTCGCCGCGCAGGGCGTCTTGCACCGGCGCAAGATGCAGCCCGGCCACCGTTTCCTCGGTCACGATCGCCACGCGCGGCCGGTGCAGCAGCGGCGCGATCTCGGCCGCGGCCCGCGCGATCAGCCCGGGTCCGATGCGCACGTCATAGGCCCGGCCGGGCAGGTCCACGTGAACGGTATCAACTGTCATCGGGTATCTCCAGGATATCGGGGCGGTCGGCCAGGATGGCGATCACGCGCTCGGTCATGGCGTCGATGGACAGGCCCGGCTCTGCGCGCGCGCGCAATTCGGCCTGCGCGTAGATCGGCGCGCGGTCCTCCAGCAGGCGGGCCAGGGTCATCTTGGGGTCCGGAGTGCGCAGCAGCGGCCGGGTGTCCTTGTGGCGCACCCGGTCCCACAGAAGGTCCAGGTCCGCGTCGAGCCAGATCGCAACGCCATGCTCCGCGATGGCCTGCCGGTTGCGGTCGGCCAGGAAAGCCCCGCCACCGGTGGACAGCACGCAGGGTTCGCCCCGCAGCAGGCGGGCGATGACCTCGGCCTCGCGGGCGCGAAAGAAGGCCTCGCCATCGCGGGCGAATATCTCCGGGATGGTGGCATTGGCGGCGGTCTCGATCTCGGCATCCGAATCGACGAAAGCCACGCCAAGCCGCGCGGCCAGAGTGCGCCCTATGGCCGACTTGCCGCAACCCATCATGCCCACGAGAACCACTGTGCAATGAAGCCGCGGCCGCCCCGTCTCCTGCCTGTCCCCTGTGTTGACGCTCACGCCTGGTCCGTCTCCGTTGTCCTGTCCCGCCCGGTGATCGGCACCGCCTCGCCGGTTGGTGAGATTTCCAATTCCATGACGTGAAATTCGTTTGAAGGCCATATATAACTCCGCAGAGAGGGTGACGAAACCGCCCTCTCCTCCTCGGGCCGGGCCCGCAATGGTCGAAACGGGGGGACGGCATTGGGGCAGAACCGAAAGAATGGGGCAAGGGCATGTTGTGGCGGCTGATCAAGGCGGTGCTGGTATTGACGGTTTTCGCGGCACTGGCACTGATCGCCTATGCCTACGTCGGGCCGATCTTCTTTGCCGAGGATTTCGCACCCCCGGTCGAACAGGTAACGCAGCCCGTAACGCTCGAGGTGGAGTAGCGGTGAAACGGCTTTCAGTGCCAGGACTCGCGATTGGACTGGCCGCCTCGCTGGCCGGCGCGGCGGCCTTGGCCCAGCCGGACGAGCAAGCGGACATGCGCCCGCTCTCGGCCATCGACTGGCTGTCGGAAAGCGTGCGCATCCCCAGCCCGGGCCCGCGGGACGGCCCGATGCCGCATCCGCCCGAGGACCCGGTCGCCGACAGCGCAACGATCCCGGATGTCTCGGTGCGTCCGCTGGACGCGCCCTCGCCCGACCGGGTCGGCCTGATGTCGCCGGCCACGACCGGCCTGCCCGCAACGCTCTGGGCCGGAAGCGAGGCCGAGACGCTTGTGACGCTCATCCGTGCCGAACAGGTCGAAACCCTGCCCCCCCTGCGCGACCTGCTGGTGCGACTGATCCTGACCGAGGCCGACCCGCCCGCGGATGCCGGCCCCGAGGGCGCGCTGTTCCTGGCGCGGGTGGACACGCTTCTGGACATTGGCGCGCTGGACCCCGCGCAGGCCATGCTCGAAGCCGCCGATCCCGACACGCCAGCGCTGTTCAGGCGCTGGTTCGATGTTTCGCTTCTGACCGGGACCGAGCGGCGCGCCTGCGAGATGATGCAGGACAAGCCCGGCATCGCGCCCACCCCCGCCGCGCGCATCTTCTGCCTGGCCCGCGCCGGGGACTGGTCCGCGGCGGCCCTGACCCTGAACAGCGCCGAGGCGCTGGGCGACATCGACCCCGAGACAGCCGACCTCATGGCGTGGTTCCTCGACCCCGAACTCTTCGCGGGCGAGACGCCACCGCGCCCGGACCGGGTCACGCCGCTGATCCTGCGCATCCGGGAGGCCGTAGGCGAGCGGATGTCGACGACCGGCCTGCCGCGCGCCTTTGCCCATTCGGACCTGCGCGACACGGTCGGCTGGAAATCCCAGATCGAGGCGGGCGAACGGCTGCTGCGCACGGGCGCGATCTCGCCCACGGTGTTGCTGAACCTCTATACCCGGCGGGCGCCCTCGGCCTCGGGCGGGGTCTGGGAACGCGCGCGCGCGGTGCAACGACTGGAGACCGCACTTTCGGCAAGGGAGGCCGAGACCGCCTCCGAGGCTCTGCTGGCGGCCTGGGAAAGGCTGACCGGGGCGGGCACGCAGGCGGTGCTGGTGAACGGTTTCGCCGACCGGCTGTCGCAAGGCAGCCTGACCCCGCGCGCCACCGGGCTGCGCTACCGTGTGCTGATGCTGACCGACGACTACGAGACCCACGCGCTGGACCTGGCCGCGCCCGAGGGCACCGCGTTGCTCTCGGCCGTGGCCCGCGGCCGGGTGGACCGCGAAACGCCCGTGCCCCGCGCCGCCGAACCGATCCGCACCGCCTTCGCGGCCCCCCGGCCGGACGACCGGCTGGTCGCAATGGCCGACCAGGACAGGCTGGGCGAGGCCATTCTTCGCACCATCGCCACCGTCCAGCAGGGGCTGGAGGGCGATCCGGCGGCCTTGGCCGAGGGGCTCGCGACCCTGCGCGCCCTGGGGCTGGAGGACATCGCCCGGCGCACCGCGCTGCACCACCTGATCCTGTCGGGGACATGAGCGCCGCCGACCAGCCGCGGGCCCACTGGCTACAGGCCTTCCTGGAAGCGCAGGCGGCGGAACTGGACGCCGCCGAGAACACCCTGTCGGCCTATGCCCGCGACCTGCGCGCCTTCGGGGACTGGCTGGGCGCGCGCGGCGCGCATTTCGCCACCGCCACCCGGGCGCAGGTCGAGGATTACCTCGTCGCCTGCGAGGCAGAGGGACTGGCCCCCGCCACACGCGCCCGGCGGCTGTCGGCGATCAAGCAACTGTTCCGCTTTGCCTTCGACGAGGGCTGGCGCCCCGACAACCCGGCCATCCAGATCGCCGGGCCGGGCCGCGCCCGGCACCTGCCCAAGACCCTGAGCCACGCCGAGGTCAACGCGCTTCTGGACGCCGCCCGCACCAGCGCCCGGGACCGCACGCGCAATACCTGCCTGATGGAACTGCTCTATGCCACCGGCATGCGGGTATCGGAACTGGTCGCCCTGCCCGTCTCGGCCGCGCGTGGCGACCCCCGGATGCTGCTGGTGCGCGGAAAGGGCGACAAGGATCGCATGGTGCCGTTGTCGCAGCCCGCTCGCAGCGCGCTTGCCGCCTGGCTGGCCGAACGGGATGCCGCCGAGGACGCGGCCGCGGCCAGGCGCAAGCCGCGCTCGCCCTATCTTTTTCCGTCACGCGGCAAGGCCGGCCACCTGACCCGTCAGAGCTTTCACGGGTTGATCAAGACCTGGGCCGCCCAGGCGGGCATCCGCACCGAGTTGGTCAGTCCGCACACCTTGCGCCACGCCTTCGCCACGCACCTGCTGGCCGGCGGCGCCGACCTGCGGGCGATACAGACCCTTCTGGGTCACGCCG
>NZ_DATFIP010000071.1:0-3123 GCF_035270045.1 Salibaculum sp. | reverse complement strand
GTTCAACATCCCCAGCTTGCGTTAAGTGCACCACGCCCATTCCATTGAAGTCTCCGGATTGCAGGTAGTTATCCAGAACTGCCATCAGTATTTCTTTCTTTCGGTCTTCCATCAAGCTTCACCTATTGAAAACGCTTATTCGAGCTGTGCGCCGAAGCTCCTCTTTACTTTAAACCGGCAGCAAAGCTAATCAATTTACCCGATTGGGAACCGGTCGTTCGCTGGAAGACGGCGAAGGTCGGCAACGTCCGCATAGCCGACGATTGGGCCTGCGCCCGTCTGTTAAGGACGAGCCGAGGTCGCCTGAGCGCGACTCCGGCCGCCACGGCCTCAGCAGTTGGGGATATTCACCGCCAGCCCGCCAAGGGCGGTTTCCTTGTATTTCTCGCTCATGTCGGCGCCGGTCTGGCGCATGGTCTCGATGGCCGCGTCAAGCGGCACGAAATGCTGGCCGTCGCCGCGCAAGGCAAGCGAGGCGGCGGACACGGCCTTGATCGCGCCCAGCCCGTTGCGTTCGATGCAGGGCACCTGCACCAGCCCGCGCACCGGATCGCAGGTCATGCCAAGGTGATGTTCCAGTGCGATCTCGGCGGCGTTCTCGATCTGCTCGGGCGTGCCGCCCAGGACGGCGCACAGCCCCGCCGCCGCCATGGCCGACGCGCTGCCCACCTCGGCCTGGCAGCCCGCCTCGGCCCCGGAAATCGAGGCGTTGAACTTGACCAGCCCGCCGATGGCCGAGGCTGTCAGCAGGAATTCGGGCACCTGCGCGCGGGTCGCGCCCGGGACATGGTCCAGCCAGTAGCGGATCGTGGCGGGCACCACGCCGGCCGCGCCATTGGTTGGCGCGGTGACGACCTGGCCCCCGGCGGCGTTTTCCTCGTTCACGGCCATGGCATAGGTGGAAATCCAGTCGTTGATGACATGTGGCGCGGTCAGGTTCCGCCCGTGTTCGGCCAGAAGCGCCTCGTGAATCGCCCTTGCGCGGCGGCGCACGCGCAGGCCCCCGGGCAATTCGCCGTCGCCCGTCAGCCCGCGGTCGATACAATCGTTCATGACCTGCCAGATCCGGGCCAGCCCCTTGTCGAGGTCGGCGCCGGGCATGCGGCTCAGCTCGTTCTTGCGCTTCATCTGGGCCACGCTCAGCCCCGCCTCGGCGGCCATGTCCATCATTTCGGCCGCCGATTTGAACGGGAACGGCACCGGCGGACCGTTATCTGTGTCGCGCCCCTGGGCCAGCTCCTCTTCGGTCAGCACGAAACCGCCGCCGATGGAATAATACGTGACCTGCGTGATCACGTCGCCCTGCGCGTCGCAGCCCTTCAGGATCATGCCGTTGGCATGGCCGGGCAGCGGCGGGCCGTAGTCGAATTCCAGGTCCTCGGCGGGACGGAAGGCCAGTTCACCCAGTCCGTCCGGCGTGACATGTCCCTCGGCCTTGATGCGGGCCAGTTCCGCCTCGGCCTTCTCGGCGTCGTAGTCATCGGCGCGGAACCCTGCCAGCCCGAGGATCGTGGCGCGGTCGGTGGCATGACCCACGCCGGTAAAGGCAAGCGAGCCATGCAGCGAGGCCCTGAGGCCCGCCACGCTGAAGGGCTGTGCGCGCAGGTGGTCGAGAAACCGCGCGGCGGCCACCATGGGTCCGATCGTATGGGAGGACGACGGTCCCAGACCCACCTTGAACATGTCGAAGACGCTCAGGAACATGCACTCTCCCGGGGTTGTCGTGCGCTGTGCGGCCGCCGGATGGGGCCAGGACTCAGGATAAGGCCGCTCATGCGGTCGTGGGGGCTGAATGCGACGCGTTGCCACCCGGTACCGCCGAAGCCCGACCCGATCAGCCCGGTGCACCGTAGTCAAGCCCGACGTGCCCCTCGCCAGACGGCGTCTCGCGGCCTATAAGGGCCCGAGTCACGCCATAGAAGAGGCCAACATGTCCGAGCTGTCCCCCATCGACAAGGCCAAGTTCGTCGCTGCAAAGCAGGCCGCCGACTACGTCGAGGATGGAATGCGCGTCGGTCTTGGCACCGGGTCCACCGCCGCCTGGCTGGTCAAATGCCTGGGCGAGAAAGTCGCGGCCGGTCTGTCGATCCGAGGCGTTCCAACCTCGTCGCGCACGGCGGAGCTGGCCCGCGAGGTGGGCATCGAGGTGATCTCGCTCGACGAGGCGAAATGGCTCGATCTGACCATCGACGGTGCGGATGAATTCGACGGCAACCTCAACCTCATCAAGGGCGGCGGGGGGGCACTGCTGCAGGAGAAGATCGTCGCGACGGCCAGCGACCAGATGGTCGTTATCGCTGACGCGGGCAAGCAGGTCGAGACCCTGGGCGCCTTTCCCCTTCCGCTGGAGGTTATCCCCTTCGGTTGGCAGACCACCAAGACCTTGGTCGAAGAAATGCTGATCGGCATGGATGTGCTCGGGCGGCGCACTTCCCTGCGGATGAACGGCGATGCCCCTTATTACACCGACGAGGGCAACCATATCCTCGACCTGCACCTGAACCGGATCGGGAACGCCCGGCAGTTGAGCCTGGTGTTGAACCAGATCCCGGGCGTGGTCGAGAACGGGCTGTTCATCGATATCTGCGACGTGGTGGTGATCGGCTATGGTGACGGGCGTGTCGAGCAGCGCGACATCAACGCGGGCACCGTCACCGAAGCCCGTCACGAGTTCATCGAGACGGAGAACCTTTTCACGGACATCGGGGACTGACGTGAACGTGCGGGCAGCGTCGGCACAGGTTTGCCGGTGCCCGGTCTTGCCGGGACATCGCGCCGCGTGCAGGCTGCTGGATCGGAGCTCGCCTGACACGATGACGCGCCCGCCGCGCACTGGCCATTTGCGGAGCGCTGTGTTCTACCGTCCGCGTTGAAGGACAAGAGGGTCTGATGAGCGATTTCGACTATGATCTCTTCGTGATTGGCGGCGGGTCCGGCGGGGTGCGTGCGGCACGCATGGCCGCGCAGACGGGCGCCCGGGTGGCGCTGGCCGAGGAATACCGCATGGGCGGCACCTGCGTGATCCGCGGCTGCGTACCCAAGAAGCTGATGGTCTTTGCCAGCGAATACCGCGAGATGGTCACCGATGCCCGCGCCTATGGTTGGGACATTGCCGAGGGCACC
>NZ_DATFIP010000070.1:0-5835 GCF_035270045.1 Salibaculum sp. | reverse complement strand
ACCGTCAATGCTGTCATACGCCTGGAAATCACCGAAATACTTCGTGATCGCAGCCGTCAGCGTCGTCTTGCCGTGGTCAACGTGACCAATCGTACCGATGTTCACGTGCTCTTTCGAACGATCAAACTTTTCCTTTGCCATGGTGCGCGGCGCCTTGTCGTTTCGGGGGCCTTGGCGGAATGCAGCAGCGGCCCGGGTTTACATCGCGGGCCGTTTATTGCCTTGCCGGGGGAAAATCAAGCGCGACTTGCGCCGCCCCGACGCGCGTTCAATTGGTTGCCGGCGGGGTCTCGTCGGGCAGCACCGCGTCGGGGTCGTCAACCAGGACATTGCCCTCGACGATGGTCTCGTCCTCGGGCAGGACCTCGGGGGTGCCGCCGAACCAATCGGCATTCTCTCGCATGGTGCGCTCGATGGCACGGGCCGCATTGAAGGCCAGGCCCTCAAGCTGTTCCTCGCGCGAGCGAGAAAGCCCCGAGCCGAGGAATGGGACCGAGCAGCAGGGTTCGAAAACGGTCAGCTGGATCGGCTCCTCGTTGAGCTTGGTCTGTGTTGCGTCCTCGAAGAAGTTGGCGGTGACGATCAGCACCGACTTGGGCGAGTAAATCAGAGGAATGCCGGGTTGGGCGAGCACGTAACCCTCGATCGCGACGCCGATATGGTAGTATTCATCGCCAGGGAAGCGCGTTTCGTTGAACCGGTCGGCCACGGCCTTGCGCATCGCCGCGTTCCATTCCTCGGCGCTGGCATCGCGCGAAAAGGGGCCCTTTTCCGGGTCAGGCGTTACGGCGATGTTGTGACCAAGGCGAAATTCCCCGATCGGGTCAGGCATTTCGGTCAGGTCATCGCGCACACCACCACAGGCGGTCAGCACCAGAAGGCCCAGCAGGCCGATCATGATACGCATGGAACATCCCCCTCGCGTCCAACTCATCAAGGATTAACCCAGCAAGGCTTAACGCGCAATCGACCCATGGCCTGGTCAGGTGAAGCGATTGTCTCGTGGGAAGCCATGCGGCGGTTGCTTGCCCATGCCCGCGCGCTTGCCCAGCCAAGGCCCCAGGTCACGTTCGGTGCGGGTATTGCCATTGCCCATGGCCCAGCTGAGCCCATCGGACCAGTCGAACGTGGTAATGTCGGCCAGGCCGCCGTCCAGTTCCAGCATGCCCTGACGTCCGCGGGCCTGCTTGTATTTCTGCAACCGCACACCCTTGCCGCGGCCCATTTCGGGCACCTCCGAAAGCGGGAATACCAGGAACTTGCGGTTCTCGGACACGACGGCGACATGATCCCCGACGACCCGGCGCACGGCGCGGGCCACGGCATCGCCCTTGACGTTCAGCACCTGCTTGCCCGAGCGCGTCTGCGCCACGACATCCCCCTCGGACACGACGAAACCGTCCCCGGCGCTCGAGGCCACCAGCAACCGTTCGCCCGGGCGATGCACGAAAAGATCGACGATATCGCATTCGTTGGGCAGGTCGACCATCAGCCGCAGGGGTTCCCCCATGCCGCGCCCACCGGGCAGGTTCGCCGCCGACAGCGTGTAGAACCGCCCGTTGGTCCCGAAGATCAGGAGCCGGTCGGTCGTCTCGGCGTGAAAGATGAAGCGCGGCCCGTCACCGTCCTTGAACTTCAGCTCGCGGGTCAGGTCGATATGGCCCGACATGGCCCGTATCCAGCCCCGCTGCGAGCAGACAACCGTGATCGGCTCACGGTCGATCATGGCTTCAAGCGGCACCTCCTCGACCGCACCGGCCTCGGCGAAGCCGGTGCGGCGCGCCCCGCCCTCGGCCCTGGTGCCGTAATCCTTGCGGACTGCGCGCAATTGCTCGGCGATGCGCGCCCATTGCAGGCCCTCGTCTTCCAACAGGTCCTCGATCCCGGCGCGTTCGACCATCAACTCGTCCCGCTCGCGGATCAGGGCCTCTTCTTCCAGCCTCCGAAGGCTTCGCAGGCGCATGTTGAGGATTGCCTCGGCCTGAACATCGGACAGGCCGTTCTCACGCCCGGCATAGCTCGACGGCACCTTGCGTTCGCTGTCGCCCTCGTCCAGCCCCGGGGCGATGGCGCTCTCGTCCACGACCAGTGACAGGTTTTCCACGTCCAACCCGGCCAGGGGGGACAGGTAGTCGGCCTCGGAACTGGCGCGGCGAATGCCGTCCTGGTGCGGACGGCTCCAGTCCTCGTACATCAGGGCCGCCTTGGGGTCGTCGTCGTAGCGGATGATGTCGATTACTCGGTCGAGGTTCAGAAAGGCCGTGATCAGCCCCGACAGCACTTCAAGCCGGTTGTCGATCTTGTCCAGCCGATACTGGCTGCGGCGCAACAGGACCGCGCGCCGGTGATCGAGGAACGCCCGCAGCACTTCCCTGAGGCTGCAGACCTTCGGCGTGACACCATCGACCAGCACGTTCATGTTCAGGCTGAAGCGCGTTTCCAGGTCGGAATTTCGGAAAAGCGTCGACATCAGGACATCCGCCTGGACGTTCTTCGAGCGCGGCTCCAGCACGATACGGATGTCGTCGGCGCTTTCGTCGCGGACGTCCGCCAGGATCGGGACCTTCTTGGTCTGGATCAATTCTGCCAGCTTCTCGATCAGCCGGGATTTCTGGACCTGGTAGGGGATCTCCGTGACCACGACCTGCCACTGGCCACGGCCCAGCTCCTCGACCTCCCACCTGGCCCGCAGCCGAAAGCCGCCCTTTCCGGTGCGATAGGTCTCGGCCATGCTCTCCGGTGGCTCGACGATGATGCCGCCGGTGGGGAAATCGGGACCCTTGATGTAGTTGAGCAGCGTGTCATCGCGCGCATCAGGCGTCTTGATCAGGTGCAGGCAGGCCGCGATGACCTCGTCCAGGTTGTGCGGCGGAATATTGGTGGCCATGCCCACGGCAATACCGCTGGCGCCATTGGCCAGCAGGTTGGGAAAGGCCGCCGGCAGCACCACCGGTTCGCGCAGGGTGCCATCGTAGTTTTCCCGGAAATCGACCGCGTTCTCCGACAGCCCCTCCAGCAGGGCCTCGGCGGCGCGGGTCATCCGGGCCTCGGTGTAGCGGCTGGCCGCCGGATTGTCGCCATCGACATTGCCGAAGTTGCCCTGCCCGTCGACCAAGGGGTAGCGCACGTTGAAATCCTGGGCCAATCGCGCCATGGCATCATAGATCGCCGCATCGCCATGCGGGTGGTAGTTGCCCATCACGTCGCCGCTGATCTTGGCGGACTTGCGATAACCCCCGGTCGCGGACAGCCGCAACTCGCGCATGGCAAACAGGATTCGCCGATGAACCGGCTTGAGGCCATCGCGCGCATCGGGCAGCGCCCGGTGCATGATAGTGGACAAGGCGTAGGTCAGATAGCGCTCGCCAATGGCGCGGCGCAGCGGCTCGGCCATGTTCATCGGGTCGATGTTGGGGTCTGTCGTCTCGTCGGACATAGATGGTGTGTAGCCAAGCCGGCAGGCCGCGTAAATCGCCAATTCGACCCCTGAACCCCGCCCCGACGCCGAAGACACCTTGCCTTGCGCCGTCTTTGGCGACACAACCCCGGACGTGACCCGTCGCTCGATCCTGATAACCGGCTGCTCTTCCGGTATAGGCGCCGATGCCGCCCGCACGTTGCACGCGCGTGGCTGGCTTGTCTTTGCCAGTTGCCGGGCCGAGAAGGACTGCGAGACGCTGCGTGCGGAAGGGCTGTACAGCCCGCGGCTCGACTACGATGACCCGGGCTCGATCCGCGATGCGCTGGCCGAAGTGCTGGAGGCCACGGGCGGCACGCTGGACGCGGTATTCAATAATGGCGCCTATGCCATCCCCGGCGCGGTCGAGGATGTGCCTCGCGACGCCCTGCGCGCGATCTACGAAACCAACCTCTTCGGCGTCCATGACCTGACCCGGCAGGTGATCCCGGTCATGCGCGCCCAGGGACACGGGCGCATCGTCAACTGTTCCTCGGTTCTTGGGCTCGTGCCGATGAAGTGGCGCGGCGCCTATGTTTCGACGAAATACGCCATGGAGGGGCTGACCGACGTGCTGCGGCTGGAAATGGCCGAGGCCGGGATCGACGTTGTCCTGATCGAACCCGGTCCGATCACCAGTCGCATCCGCGAAAACTCCCGCCGGCCCTTCGAAACCTGGATCGACTGGAAGGCCTCTGCTCGCCGCGTCCAGTACGAGACCAGCCTGCTCGAACGGCTCTATCACGACAAGGACAAGCCCGACCGCTTCGAGTTGCCCCCCGGCGCAGTGACCCGCAAGCTCATACAAGCCCTCGACGCACCTCGTCCTCATCCGCGCTACCGCGTGACCACGCCGACCCATATCATGGCGCTGGCGCGGCGCGTGCTGCCAACCCGGACCCTGGACTGGCTCATCGCCAAGGGCTGACCCCTTTCCTTTCCCGCAAGAGCTGCTAAGTCCGCCGCAACCATGATCGAAAGGCCCCGAACATGACGCCCCAACCCCTTATCATCGCGATCGTCATCGCCTGCCTCGTTGTGGCGCTGATCCTGATCCGCGGCATATCGATGTTCGGCACCGGGGCCGACCCGAAAAAATCCAACAAGGTTATGCAAATGCGTATCCTGGCCCAGCTGGTGGCGGTTGTCATAATCGTTGTCGGTGCGCTGATGCTGAATGGAGCGGAATGATGGTCGTCCTGAACAAGATCTACACGAAGACTGGCGATGATGGCGAAACCGCCCTGGGCAACGGTGCCCGTGTGGCCAAGCATGGGATGCGCGTCACCGCCTATGGCACCGTCGACGAGGCGAACGCGGCCGTCGGCATGGCACGTCTACATGCCGAGGGTGATCTGGACGCCCGTCTGACACGCATCCAGAATGATCTGTTCGACCTCGGCGCAGACCTCTGCCGCCCGGACATGGAAAACGACGACAAGGCCGAGTTCCCACCCCTGCGCGTGGCCGACAGCCAGGTCGCCCGCCTCGAGTCGGAGATCGACGAGATGAACGCTGGCCTCGAACCCCTGCGCAGCTTTATCCTGCCCGGCGGCTCGCCGCTGTCCGCGCATCTTCATGTCTGCCGGACGGTCTCGCGCCGCGCCGAACGGCTGGCCGTGGAACTGGCGACAATGGAAACCGTCAACCCGGCAGCGGTGAAATACCTCAACCGGCTCAGCGACTGGTTCTTCGTGGCCGCCCGCGTTGCCAATGCCAACGGCGAGGCCGACGTGTTGTGGAAGCCCGGCGCGAACCGCTGAGACCCGGCCGGGACGGCGGGCGGGGCGATGTCGCCGCCCGCACCGGGCGGTGACGAGCGGCGCACGGCGGCCCCATGGATTTCAAGAACGCGACGTCGGTTGGCGCTAACGTGACGATTTTGCACTGTTGCCGCTGCCAAGCCCGCGCTACCTACGGGGGCGAGAACAGGAATCCATAGGGAGATTTACGCTGATGAAGGTGCTTGTGCCCGTCAAACGCGTGATCGATTACAACGTGAAGGTCCGCGTCAAGGCGGATGGGTCCGGTGTCGATCTCGCCAACGTCAAGATGTCGATGAACCCCTTCGACGAGATCGCTGTCGAAGAGGCCATCCGCCTCAAGGAAGCCGGGAAGGCCGACGAGGTCGTCGCCGTCTCCATCGGCGTGAAGCAGGCCCAGGAGACGCTGCGCACCGCGCTCGCCATGGGCGCCGACCGGGCGATCCTCGTCGTCGCCGCCGACGACGTGCACACCGACATCGAGCCGCTGGCGGTGGCGAAGATCCTGGCGAAGATCGTCGAGGAGGAGGGCCCCGGCCTCGTCCTGTGCGGCAAGCAGGCGATCGACAACGACCTGAACGCCACCGGCCAGATGCTGGCCGCGCTGTGCGGCTG
>NZ_DATFIP010000069.1:0-12527 GCF_035270045.1 Salibaculum sp. | reverse complement strand
GAGGTCTTCGACATCCACGGCGGGGGCAACGACCTGATGTTCCCCCACCACGAGAACGAGATCGCCCAAAGCTGCTGCGCGAACGACACCGAGGAAATGGCCCGCGTCTGGATGCACAACGAGATGCTGCAGGTCGAGGGCAAGAAGATGTCCAAGTCGCTGGGCAATTTCTTCACCGTTCGGGATTTGCTGGACCAGGGTGTGCCGGGCGAGGTGATCCGGTTCGTGATGCTGTCGACGCACTACCGCAAGCCAATGGACTGGACGCAGAAGAAGCGGGAAGAGGCGGAGAAGACGCTGCGAAAGTGGCGTATGCTGGTTCGAGATATTGACCCTGATGATAGCCCTTCACCATCGGTCATCGACCTGCTTTCCGATGATCTCAATACATGGGGTGTCATTTCGAAACTGCATCACTTTGCAGATGAAGGTGATTTCCGAGCATTGAAGGCATCGGCTCAAATCATGGGACTGCTTCTTCCGGAGAGTGATTCTGCATTCCAAGCTGGTCTTTCAAGCAAGGTCAGAAATCGTCTGGCAGGCTTCAGAAACCGCCTAACTGAGGCCCGAAAAAGCGCAATGATGACAAAAGACTTCTCCGAAGTTGATCGCTTGAAAGCCGACCTCATCGACGCAGGTGTCGAAGTGCGCATGTCGAAAGAAGGTGTCGAACTGGTCCCCGGTCCGGGCTTCGACCCCGCCAAGCTGGAGGCCTCACATGACTCGCTTTGAAACAAAGGACAGCTCCCGGCCGCGGGTGGGGGTGAAGCCCCCGCCCGGGGGGGCGGCCGGGGGCTGTCCGGTCCGCTGTGCGACCCGGACGGAGCAAGCAGATAGGGCAGGGCAATGACCAAGGACCGCCTCTACCTCTACGACACCACCCTGCGCGACGGGCAGCAGACCCAGGGCGTGCAGTTCTCGACCGCCGACAAGCAGGCCATCGCCGAGGTGCTCGACGAACTTGGCGTCGATTACATCGAGGGCGGCTGGCCCGGCGCCAACCCCACCGACAACGACTTCTTCGAGGCCGCCCCGCAGACCCGCGCGACCCTCACCGCCTTCGGCATGACCAAGCGCGCGGGCCGCTCGGCGGCCAATGACGATGTTCTGGCCGCGGTGCTGAACGCGGGCACGCCCGCCGTGTGCATCGTCGGCAAGACGCATGATTTCCACGTGGAAAAGGCCCTCGGGATCACGCTTGAGGAAAACCGCGACAATATCCACGACAGCATCGCCCATATCGCCGCCCAGGGCCGCGAGGCGCTCTTCGACGCGGAACATTTCTTCGACGGCTGGAAGGCCAACCCGGCTTACGCGCTGGACGCCTGCGTGGCCGCCTACAAGGCCGGGGCGCGCTGGGTGGTGCTGTGCGATACAAACGGGGGCACGCTGCCCCACGAGGTGGCCGAGGCGACGGCGGCGGTCATTGCCGCGGGCGTGCCGGGCACCCATCTCGGCATTCACACCCACAACGACACCGAGAACGCGGTGGCCAACACGCTGGCGGCGGTGAACGCGGGCGCGCGGCAGGTGCAGGGCACGCTCAACGGGCTGGGCGAACGCTGCGGCAACGCCAACCTGACGACGCTGATCCCCACGCTGATGCTCAAGGAACCCTACGCGAGCGCCTACGAAACCGGCGTGACCCCCGAGGCACTGACCGGCCTGACACGGGCTGCAAGGCTGCTCGACGACATCCTCAACCGCGTGCCCATGAAGCAGGCCGCCTATGTCGGCACCTCGGCCTTCGCGCACAAGGCGGGGCTTCATGCCAGCGCCATCGCCAAGGACCCCACCACCTATGAACACATCGACCCGGGCCTTGTGGGCAACGCGCGCATCATCCCGATGTCGAACCAGGCCGGGCAGTCGAACCTGCGCGAACGGCTGAAAGGCGCGGGGATCGAGGCGGAGAAGGGCGACCCGGCCCTGGCCCGTATCCTCGACCGGATCAAGCGCCAGGAATCGGCCGGCTTCGCCTATGATACGGCACAGGCCAGCTTCGAACTGCTGGCGCGCGACGAACTGGGCACGCTGCCCGATTTCTTCGACGTGGAACGCTACCGTGTGATCTCGGAACGCCGTCGTAATGCCCGGGGCGAAATCGTCGTGGAATCCGAGGCGGTCGTCACGGTCAGCATCCGAGGCCAGTCCCGCACCAGTTACTACAAGAACGAACATGCCAGCGACCTGTCCGACGAGGGGCCGGTCAACGCCCTGTGGCAAGCGCTCAAGTCTGATCTAGGCCCTTACCAGGCCATGATCGACGACATGAAGCTGGTGGACTTCAAGGTGCGCATCACCAATGGCGGCACCGAGGCGGTCACCCGCGTCATCATCGACTACCAGGACGGGGCCGGGCACCGTTGGGCCACTGTGGGCGTCAGCGCGAATATCGTGGATGCTGCCTTCGATGCGCTGCACGAGGGGATCATCTGGAAACTGCTGCGGGACGAGGCGATGGCATGACCGAATTTCCGGAAATCCGGCGGCGCGCCCGGTATTCCGGGGGTCCGGGATCGGCATGAGTCTGCAGGCCTGCGCCGAAATCGTAGAGCGCGGCGACCCCGATCGCTTTCTCGCCACCATGGCCGCACCGCCCGGTGCGCGCGGGGTGTTGTTCCCGCTCTATGCCTTCAACATCGAGGTCAGCCGCGCGCCCTGGGTGACCGAAGAGCCCATGATCGCCGAGATGCGCCTGCAATGGTGGCGCGACGCGCTGGACGAGATTGCCGCGGGTGGTCCGGTACGCAGCCACGAGGTAACGCTGGAATTGGCCAGGGTGCTGGACGCGCCGGCGGCGCGGGCACTGGACCGGACGGTCGCCGCACGCCGCTGGGACATCTACAAGGATCCCTTCGAGGACGCGGCGCATTTCGAGGACTACCTCGACGCGACGGCGGCGGAGCTGATGTGGCAGGCCGTGCGGCTGCTGGGCGGCCCGGTGGAGGCTGAACATCACGTGCGCAGGCTCGGGCACGGCACGGGGCTGGTGCGCTTCCTGCAAGCTGTGCCCGAACTTGAGGCGCGCGGCCGCATCCCCCTGGTCGATGGCCGGGCAGAGGCGATCCGCGACCTGGCCCGTGCTTCCCACAGGGCGATGGGCCGCTCGGGCCAACTGCGCGGCGCTGTGCCGTCCGAGGCGCGCGCGGGTCTTCTGGAAGGCTGGCAGGCGCCGGTGCTGCTCAGGCAGATCTCTGCGGACCCGGCCCGCGTTGCCGCGGGGCGCGTGGCCCTCAGCCCCTTCCGCAAGAAACTGCGCTTGATGCGCTGGGCCTGATCCGGTCCCGGGGCACCTGACAGCGGCATTGCGCAGGTCCGCCGGACCGGTCGAGGGGGTAAAACCCGCGCGCAGAGTCGAGGCGCGCGCTGCCACGTATCGCCGTCGCGACCGCGCGCGGCGGCCCGACGCGGGGCATTGGAAACGGCCCCGAAGGAGTCCGGGCCGCGCCCTGCGCTCAGGTCGTCCGCGCGTCCTGCGGGCGCAGCCACAGCCAGATCAGCGCGCCCCCTGCCAGTGCCAGGAATGGCGCCATGGCCAGGTTGACGGCCGTCCAGCCCGCCTCGGCCGAGCCGCCCGAACAGTTCATCAGCCCGCCCGAGGCCAGCGAGGCCAGCGTGACACAGCCGAAGACGATGGTATCGTTCAGGCCTTGCACCATGCCGCGATCCTGCGGCCCGTGAGAGGCGGCCAGCAGCGTCGTGGCCCCGATGAAACCGAAGTTCCAACCGACGCCCAGCAGAATCAGGGCGATGAAGAAATGTTCGAGGTCCACGCCCATCAGGGCGACACCCCCGGCGACGGCCAGGATCAGCAGCCCCAGCGCCATGATGGGCCGCACCCCGAAACGCGCGATCAGGTGCCCGGTGAAGAAGCTGGGCACATACATGGCCAGCACATGGGCCGAGACGATGTCGTTGGCGCGGTCCTCGGAATAGCCGCAGCCGACCACGGCGAGCGGCGTCGAGGTCATCACGAGGTTCATGAGCGCGTAGGCGACCATGCCGACGATGATCGCCACCAGGATATGCGGGTCGGTCAGCAGGGCCTTTCGGCTGCGCGGGGGCGGGCCGGTCAGCTTTTCTGGGCCTGTGGCGCGGGTGCCCTTTGACAGATCCAGCCAGAAGAACACCGCCATGCCGCCAAGGTTCAGCGCGGCTGCTGCGATGTAGCTGCCGACAAAGGGCACCACGCTGGCATCCATGACCAGCTTGTTGAACTGCGGGCCGATGATCGCCGCAAGCAGCCCGCCCGCCATGACGTAGGAAATTGCCTTGGGCCGGTACGCGTCCGAGGCACGGTCGCTGGCGGCGAAACGGAAGAACCCTTGCGCGGACATGTAAATGCCCGTCAGGTAGGACCCCACGAGCATCAGCCAGAACTGTCCCGCCCACAGCCCCCAGGCCGCGATGAGCGCGCCAAGCGCTCCCGCGATGGCACCGATCACGAAGCCCAGGCGCCGCCCGCGCGCCTGCATCAGCGGCGAAATCCAGGGAGCCGTCGTCATCGACCCGAAGACGATCAGCGAGATCGGCAGCGTGGCAAGGCACGGATTGGGTGCGAGCATCTGGCCGGCCAGTCCGCCCACTGCGAAGATCATCGGCATCTGCGCGCCCAGGATGGCCTGGGCGAGGATCAGCACGATCACGTTGCGCCGGGCGGCCCGGTCATCCACGTTGGGGTTGGGTACGTCGGAATTGGCAGGGGCGATATCGGTCATTGCGCCGGACTAGCCGCCCGCCAAGCGGAGGTCCAGCGCCAGAATGGTCGCATGCATGAGAAAAGTGAAATGAATGCTGGGTGGATCATCGAGGGCCCGGCCTGCCTCGAGGCCGGGATGGCCGCGCTTTCGGCCCGGTGCCCGCGTATGGCGGCGGCCTACGGGCGGACCGGCCCGCTTTCGCTGCGCCGTAAGCCGGAGGGCTTCGCCGCGCTTTTCTCGGCCATCGTCAGCCAGCAGGTCAGTGTTGCCAGCGCGCGGGCGATCTGGGGCCGTGTCGCGGCGGCGGGGCTGACCACCGAGCGGGCAGTCCGCGCGGCGCGCGATGCAGAGCTGCGCGCGGTCGGCCTGTCGCGACCCAAACAGCGCTATGCAAGGGCGCTGGCCGATGCGCGCATCGACTATGATGGCTTGCGCGCCATGACAGATGAGCAGGTGATCGCGACACTTGTTGCCGTGCCCGGTATCGGCCGCTGGACGGCCGAGATCTATGCCATGTTCAGCCTGGGGCGTTGCGACATCTTCGCCGCCGGGGACCTCGCGCTGCAGGACGCCGCACGGGCGCTCTACGATCTGCCGGACCGGCCCACGGAACGGCAGTTGCGGCGAATGGCCGAGGCCTGGTCGCCGTTCAGGTCGGTTGCGGCCCGTCTGCTCTGGGCCTACTACCGTGTCGACAGGAACAAAGAGGGCATCGCATGACACGGGTATTGCAAGCAGGACGGGTAGAGCCGGTCTCGGGCGAGATGCGCTCGGCGGTGGTCTTCCTGCACGGCTATGGGGCCAACGGTCAGGATCTGCTGGGCCTGGCCGAGCCGCTGGGTGAACATCTGCCAGACACCGCTTTTTTTGCCCCCGACGCCCCCGAAAGCTGCGCGGCCGCACCCTTCGGGCTGCAATGGTTCCCGATCCCCTGGATCGACGGCTCCTCCGAGGAAGAGGCCAAGGCGGGGCTTGCACGGGCTGCCGCTGACCTCGACGCCTTTCTCGACGGGCTCATGGTGGACGAGGACCTGATGCCGGAACAGGTGCTGGTTTTCGGCTTCTCGCAAGGCACCATGATGGCCCTGCACGTGTTGCCCCGCCGCGAGGATGCGGTCGCGGGCCTTTGCGCCTTTTCCGGGCGGTTGCTGGAACCCGAGCTGCTGGCCGACGAGGTCGTGGTGCGGCCGCCGGTGCTGTTGGTGCATGGCGACCAGGACGACGTGGTGCCGGTGCAGTCCATGCCCGAGGCGGCCGAGGCGCTGGAGGCCGCGGGCTGGCAGGACGTCTATGCCCACATCCAGAAGGGCACCGGCCACGGCATCGCCAACGACGGCCTGTCGGTCGCCCTGGCCTTCATGCGCGATCGGTTGGGCTACGCCTGAGGGCGGCGCGCTGGTCGCGTCGGCCTGTCATCCTATCGTTACGGAATCGGCTCAGGTAAACTGGGCGAAGGCTTGACCACATATGGGGCTTGCCTGCCAAGAGCGACCATATATAGTCAAGATTAGGCCGGGGCGGGGCTCCCGCTCTGGTGCCAGACGAGCGAGGCAGACAGGGCGAGGACGGAGTCAGCCATGAACGGCGATTTCAGGAGCGAATTTGTCAGGGAGCCGGCGGCGCTGAAGCAGCACCCGGCGCTGGTGCTCAACGCCGATTATCGGCCGCTGTCCTACTACCCGCTGTCGCTCTGGCCCTGGCAGGATGCGGTGAAGGCGGCCTTCCTCGACCGGGTGGACATCATCGCAGAGTATGACGAGGTGGCGCGCAGCCCCTCGATGCGGATCAGGATACCCTCGGTCGTCGTCCTCAAGGATTACGTCAAACCGCAGAAGCGCGTGGCCTTCACGCGCTTCAATTTGTTTCTGAGGGATGAATTCTGCTGCCAGTATTGTGGCAACAAGGGGGATCTGACCTTCGACCACGTTGTTCCGCGTGCCGCAGGCGGCGTGACAAGCTGGGAAAACGTCGTCGCGGCCTGTTCCCGGTGCAATCTCAAGAAGGGCAGCAAGTCGCTGCGCCGCTCGGGGCTTGCCTTGCGCAAGCCGCCGCGGCGCCCCGGCGCCGAGGAGTTGCGCAACATGGGCCGCCGTTTCCCCCCCGGCCACCTGCACGAGACCTGGCTCGACTTCCTCTATTGGGATAGCGAGCTGGAAGCCTGAGCGCACTCAATCGGACAACGGCTCGGCATCCAGCTCCCAGCTGTATTCAAAGCCTGTCGGGCGCCCCTCGGCATCATGGCTGATGCGATAGCCCGTGGCCGCGTCAAAGCGTTCCCCATCGACGAAGAGCCAGGCGCCCTCGCGGCGTTCCACGCGCATCGCCTCGACCGGCGTTTCCGGCTCCGAGAACCGTGAATGGATCGAGGTGGCGGCGGCGACCATGCGCCGGGCCTCGGCCTCGTTCGTGACGCGGAAATCCGCCGGAAGCAGCCGCAGGAAACCGTCACGCCGCTCGGGGACGCCGTGGCGCAGGACGCGTAGCGCCTCGCCGTTCAGGACGGCCATGTAGAAGGTCGCAGTGCCGCTGCCGCCGAAGGTGTCGACTTCTGTTTCCCAAAGGCGAATGTCGAACAATGCCTCCAGGGACTCGGTGATATAGGGCTCCACGTCGATGCTGACCTGATCGATGATATGCCCCCGGATCACGGCGGGTTCCTTCTGTGCCAGGGCGGGCGTGGCGGTCAGGCCCAGGGCAAGAGCGACGGTGGCCAGGGCGGTCGGTTTCGGTGCAGGCATGGATGGTGTCTCCCCGTTATTGCGGCGCAGTCGTGTGCCCCGGACCCTCGGGGACCGGAACGGGGCCTGTCAATGCCGGGTGGGCGCCATGGTCACGGCCCGCCGACGGGGTGGATTTTTGCTTGCGTCGCCGCGGCGGAGGAGTATCTTGACTGTATCAGTCAGAAAAGGGACGGTTCATGATCGTCTGCCAATGCCAGAACATCACTTCGAAGGACATCCACGCGGCCATCGACTGGATGCGGCGGTCGGACCCTGAGACGCTGATCACGCCGGGCAAGGTATACCGGGCCTTGGGAAAGGCTGCCGATTGTGGTGGCTGCATGCCACTGTTCCTGGACACCATGCGACGCAGTCCCGCGCTGGAGGTGCCTGCGGAACTCAGGGGCCTGCGCAGGGACCACGGTGGTGCCGGGGACGGCGCGGAAATCGCCGCCAAAGGCTAGAATCTTTCCGGTGTTTTGCTAGTCTGTGACCAGATCAAACGGAAAGGACCCCGCCATGAAAGGCGACGAGAAAGTTATCGAATACCTCAACCGTGCCCTGCGGAGCGAGTTGACCGCTGTCAGCCAGTACTGGCTGCACTACCGCTTGCAGGAGGACTGGGGCGTGTCGCACATGGCCGCGAAAAGCCGCGAGGAGAGCATCGAGGAGATGCACCACGCCGACAAGCTGATCGACCGGATCATCTTCCTGGGCGGGCACCCGAATCTTCAGAAACTCGACCCGCTGCGCATCGGCCAGACCCCGCGCGAGACGCTCGATTGCGACCTGGCCGCCGAGCACGAAGCGCGCGCGCTTTACCAGGAGGCGCGCGAGCACTGCAATTCCGCGGGCGATTACGTGACCATGAAGCTGTTCGAGGAACTCATTGCCGACGAAGAGGGCCACATCGACTTCCTGGAAACCCAGATCGAGCTTTATGACCGTCTGGGCGAGGCTGGCTACATGCAGGTCAACGCTGTGAAGATGGACGAGGCGTAACCGACGCCCGTTCCCTACCTAGACGAAGCATCGGCTGTCGCGGCACGCGCCGGGCAGCCGATTTGCGTTCGTGGGAGGGACATGGGGTTGTGTTTTGCCGGCACGGGAAACAGGCTCGGGGCGCAAGGCCCGCGCTGGACTTCCCGGCAGAGCGGGAGTAGGAACGTCGCGTTAGCGCTAACCTCTTCCCGCCGCAGAACATTAAGGAGTGCCCATGGTTTCGCGCGTCATCCCGGTCGATGATTTCGACCTCGTGATATTCGGCGGCACCGGCGACCTGGCCCGGCGCAAGATCCTGCCGGGGCTGTACCGGCGCTGCCTTTCGGGGCAGGTGCCGGACGGTGCGCGCATCATCGGCGCGGCGCGGTCCGATACTGATACCGAGGGCTATCGCCAGATGATCCGCCAGTCCATTGCCGAGTTCGGCGGACCCGAGGCCCGCGACGAAAAGGCGATCGAGCGGTTCCTGGCGCGTCTGCATTATGTGGCCGTCGATGCCCGCGGCGACGCCGGCTGGCAGGACCTGCACAACACGTTGCGGCACGATGTCGTCAAGGCCTTCTATTTCTCGGTCGGGCCGGGTCTTTTCGGGGACTTGGCAGAACGGCTGCAAACCTTTGGGATCGCCGATGCCGACAGTCGCGTCGTGGTCGAGAAACCCTTCGGCCGCGACCTGGAGTCGGCCCGCGCGCTGAACGCCACGCTGGCGCGGCATTTCAACGAGGACCAGATCTACCGGATCGACCATTACCTGGGCAAGGAAACCGTCCAGAACCTCATGGCCGTGCGGTTCGGCAATGTCCTGTTCGAGCCGCTTTGGAACAACCACTACATCGACCACATCCAGATCACCGTGGCCGAAACCGTGGGTGTCGAGGGGCGCGGGGCCTATTACGACAAGTCCGGTGCCATGCGGGACATGGTGCAGAACCACCTGATGCAGCTTCTGTGTCTGATCGCGATGGAGCCGCCCAGTATGTTCGACGCCGACGCGGTGCGCGACGAGAAGCTCAAGGTGATCCGGGCGCTTCAACCCGTGGATTACCACCATATCGTGCGCGGTCAGTACGATGCCAGCGAGACCAGGCCCGGCTATCGCGCGGATGCCGAGGACCCGCGCAGTCATACCGAGAGCTTCGTGGCGCTCAAGGCGCATATCAACAACTGGCGGTGGGCCGGGGTGCCGTTCTACATGCGTACCGGCAAGAAGCTGAAGACCCGTTCGTCCGAGATCGCGGTGGTCTTCAAGGACCTTGGGCATTCGATCTTTCCCGGGGACGAGGCGCGCCACCGCAACATCCTTTCGATCCAGTTGCAGCCCAACGAGGGGATCAAGTTGCAGGTGACGATCAAGGAACCGGGGCCGGGCGGCATGCGCCTTGTCGACGTGCCGCTCGACATGACCTTCGCCGAGGCGCTGGGGCCCGATGCCGAAGGGGTTCCGGATGCCTATGAACGGCTCATAATGGATGTGATCCGGGGCAACCAGACGCTGTTCATGCGCGGCGACGAGGTCGAAGCCGCCTGGGCCTGGACCGATCCGATCATTGCCGGCTGGGCGGCGCGCAACGACGTGCCCAAGCTGTATGACCAGGGGTCCTCGGGGCCCGAAGACGCCCTGATGCTGTTGCACCGCGATGGCCGTAAATGGCGAGAGATCAAGGAGTAACCCCATGGAGCTGAAAGAATATCCCGACTCCGAGATGATGATGATGAATCTCGCCAACCGGATCGCCGGCGAGCTGGAAAACGTGCTGTTCCACAACGACACGGCATCGCTGGCGGTTCCCGGTGGCACCACGCCGGGGCCGGTCTTTGACTCGCTTTGCGGGGCCGGGCGGATCGACTGGGGCCGGGTCAACGTCATGCTGACGGACGAACGCTGGGTGCCCGAGACAAGCGCGCGGTCGAACACCCGGCTGCTGCGCGAGCGCTTGCTGATCGACAAGGCCGCAGCCGCCCGCTACGTGCCGCTTCATGCCGAGGCCGCCGCACCCGAGGACAAGCTGGCATCCCTGGCCGAGGCGGTGGCTGCCTGCCTGCCGCTTTCGGTCTGCCTGCTGGGCATGGGGACGGACATGCACACCGCATCCATCTTTCCCGGGGCCGACCAGTTGGAGGCGGCGCTCGAGGGGGACGAAGTGCTTTATGTGATGCGCGCGCCCGGTGCGCCGGAACCACGTGTCACGCTTTCGGCCGGGGTGCTCAAGGACGCAATGAATTGCCACGTGGTCATCATCGGCCATGAAAAACGCGAAGCCCTCGAAAAGGCCCGCACCCTGTCCCCCCAAGAGGCGCCGATCGCGGCGATCCTGCCGGGGGCGACGGTGCATTGGGCGGAACGCTGACAGATGTTCGACGACCTGAAACGCCATGCCGCGAACGTGGCTGATCGCCGTATCGAGAGTCTCTTCGAGGCGTCCGACCGGGCCGGGGAGTTCTCGGTCCGGCTGGGTGACATGCTCTTCGATTACGCCAAGACGAATATCGACGTCGAGGCGCGCGGGCTGCTGATCGACCTGCTGGACCGGGCGGATATGGCCGTGAAGCGCGACGAGATGTTCAACGGCCAGGCCCTCAACGCGACCGAGGGCCGCGCTGTTCTGCACACCGCCCTGCGCAATCTGGATGGCGGGCCGGTGCTGGTCGAGGGCTATGATGTCATGCCCGGCGTCCTGGAAACGCTCGACCGGATGGAGACCTTTGCCCGCGCGGTACGCGCGGGACACTTCACGGGGCAGGGCGGCCCGATCACGGATGTGATAAATATCGGCATCGGGGGCTCTGACCTGGGCCCGGCGATGGCCGTTCAGGCGCTGGCGCCTTATCATGACGGGCCGCGCTGCCATTTCGTGTCGAACGTGGACCCGGCGGATATCGCGGATGCCTTGCGCGGCTGCGACCCCGAAACCACGCTGGTGATCGTCGCCTCCAAGACCTTCACCACGATCGAGACCATGACCAATGCCCGCACGGCCAAGGCCTGGATGAGCGAGACCGTCGCGGACCCCGCCGCACAGTTTGCAGCCCTCAGCACCGCCGGCGACAAGACCCGCGATTTCGGCATAGATCCCTCCCGGGTCTTCGGTTTCGCCGACTGGGTCGGCGGGCGCTATTCCGTCTGGGGACCGATCGGACTGTCGCTCATGATCGCCATCGGACCCGAGGCGTTCCGCGCCTTCCTGCGCGGGGGGCAGGCCATGGACCGGCATTTCCTGTCGGCGGACTGGCCCGAGAACATGCCGGCGATGCTGGCCCTGGTGGGGCTGTGGCACAACCAGGTCCTTGGTCATGCCACCCGAGCGGTGCTGCCTTACGACAACCGCCTGGCGCGGCTGCCGGCCTATCTCCAGCAGCTGGAGATGGAAAGCAACGGCAAGGGCGTCAGCATGGACGGATCGGATCTGCCCTTCGACAGCGGGCCGGTGGTCTGGGGCGCGCCGGGCACCAACGGTCAGCACGCTTTCTACCAGTTGATCCACCAGGGCACACGGGTCGTGCCCTGTGAATTCCTCGTGGCCGCGCAGGGGCACGAGGACGAGTTGCACCATCAACACCAGCTGCTTGTCGCCAATTGCCTGGCCCAGTCCGAGGCGCTGATGCGTGGCCGCGACCTGGACGAGGCGCGCGGCAAAGTGGCCGGCAAGTTCGATGGCGCTGAATTGGAAAAGCAGGCGCGACATCGGGTTTTCCCGGGCAACCGTCCATCGACCACGCTGGCCTATCCGCAGTTGACCCCCGAGATGCTGGGCCGGATCATTGCCCTTTATGAGCATCGCGTTTTCGTCGAGGGCGTGGTGCTGGGCATCAACTCCTACGACCAATGGGGCGTGGAACTGGGCAAGGAACTGGCCACGGCGCTGCAACCCGTCGTGGAGGGGGGCGACGCATCCGCCAAGGACGGGTCCACCGCGGGGCTGGTCGGGTTCTTGAAACGCAACGGGCTGTGATCGGATTGAGCGCCTGCGGCGCGCAGGTCTTGCTGATCGGGGGCTTCGACCAACAACGCAACGGATCGGGAAAAGACTTGGAGCGGGTAACGGGAATCGAACCCGTAACTTAAGCTTGGGAAGCTCGCGTGATACCTTTTCACCATACCCGC
>NZ_DATFIP010000068.1:0-3664 GCF_035270045.1 Salibaculum sp. | reverse complement strand
TCACCACGGCGGTGATCCAGTCATCCTCCGCCACCACGGTGATGACCGTGGGGTTCGTGGGGGCCGGGCTGCTGAGTTTCCCGCAGGCGCTCGGGGTGATCTACGGGGCCAATATCGGCACCACCGTGACCGGCTGGATCGTCTCTCTGGTCGGCTTCAAGCTGAAGCTCGGCACCGTGGCGATGGGGCTCTTGTTCCTTGCAAGCCTCGCCCTCCTCCTGTCGCACGGACGACTGGCACGGATCGGACGGATCGTGGCGGGCTTCTGCCTGCTCTTCATCGGGCTCGACATGATGCAGGAGGGCATGTCCAGCGCCGCCGCCTGGATCACGCCAGAGCGTACACCCGGGCCGGGATTGGGCGGGATGCTGGCCATGGCCGCACTCGGCTTCGCGATCACGGTGGTGATGCAATCGTCCTCGGCGGCCATCGCCGTGGTGCTGGTCTTGCTGAGCGGCGGTGCCCTGCCCCTGATCCAGGCCGCAGCGGCGGTGATCGGAATGAATCTGGGCACCACCGTGACCGCGCTGATTGCCACGATCGGCGGATCGCGCGCCATGCAACAGACCTCGATCGCGAACCTGTTGTTCAACCTCGGGACCATGGTGCTGGCCTTTCCCTTGCTGCTTTTGATCACCGGCCCGCTCGAAACGCTGGCCGCGCGCACCGGAGCGGACACCGCACTCGTGCTGTTTCACACCGCGTTCAACCTTTTGGGCACCCTCGTCTTTCTCCCCCTCACCGACCGTTTCGCCACGCTGGTGTCGTCGCTGCGGCCGGACCTCGGCGCACGCGCCCTCCCGGAACTGGACCGCCGCCTTCTGACGGACGAGGGTGCGGCGATTCAGGCCGCGCACGGTGCCATGACCTGGGCCGCGCGCGAAATTTTCACGGCCTATGCGCTGGCCCTCGGACCACAAGGCGATGTGCGGCGACTGTCATCGCTTACCCCCCGTGTAACCCTGGCGCTCGAGGACCTGAAGGATTTCATGGCCCGGATCTCAGTGCCACACGACAAACCCGCCGAAGCCGCCGCCTACGCCGCGCTGATGCACCAGGTCGACCACCTTGTGCGCCTGATCGAACAGGCTGAACATCGCGGTTTCGCCCGCGTTCTGAAACATGATCTGGTCACACGGCGACCCGCCCGGTGGTTCGCCGCCTGCCTCTCGCCCACCCGGACGCTGGAGCTAGCCGCCATCGGCACGCACATGGCGCGCATGACCGCTCCGGTCTCACACCGCTTCACCCGGCACCGGCGTGGCCTTCTGCTGGGCGAGCACGCAGGCCTCTACTCGGTGCAGGAAACCTTTCAGGCCACCGACGCGATGCGGTGGCTCAGCCGGATCATGCATAACGTCCAGCGCGTCGGAGAGTATGAATACGAGGTTCAATCCAGGTTGGGCTAGGCGCGATTTCAGAAGGTGAACGGGCCGTCACCTTGCGCGAAGGGCAGTTCGATCCAGGCCCCGCCGGGGGGCCGTGTCGATCAGCCCGCATCCGGTGGGCTCCGTCATAAACCCCGCCCGCGCCTTCCTACGCCGGTCGAAGGCGAAGACGCTGCAACACGCAAGCACACGAACAACGGCATGCTGTCGCCCGTTGACGTCGAAGCAAGACAGCAGAAACTGAACGAGGCAGGTGTCTGGGAAACCAGGGGCACCTCATGCCAAGGCGCGGCAGAGCCGCGCAATCACGCCTCACGCAGCCACCTTGGGCAGACGACCTGCGGACTTCCCGCTTGACGGTCGCGGCTCCGTGGTCACAAGGTCTCCTGACGGGTCAATCAGAAACGCGGGGTCGAGGTGGCATTCAAGTTCGTTCACACAGCGGATATCCACCTCGACTCGCCCCTGAAATCCCTTGCCCTGCGCGACGAAGGACTGGCCGAGCTTGTCGGCAACGCCACCCGAACCACGTTCGCCCGGATCGTCGATCTGTGCCTCGCCGAGGAGGTGCAGGCCCTGCTGATCGCGGGTGACCTCTATGATGGCGGCCAGACCTCGATGAAGACGGCCCGCTTCCTCGCGCAGGAGATGGCGCGTCTTGCGGCGGCCGGCATCCCGGCCTTCGTGATCCGCGGCAACCACGACGCCGCCTCGCGGATCACACGCGAACTCACGCTGCCGGACAGTGTGACGGTGTTTCCCGGCAAGGCCGATGTGATCGAAACCATATGGGCGGGACATGCGGTCGCGGTACACGGCATTTCCTTCCGCGACCCCCACGCCCCCGAGACCCTGCTCGACCGGTTCCGCCCCCCGGTGCGGGGCGCGTTCAACATCGGCCTGCTGCATACCTCGCTGGGGGGCGCGCAGGGCCACGACCCATACGCACCCTGCGCCCTGTCGGACCTTCAGGCCACCGGGTTCGATTACTGGGCACTGGGGCATATCCACCAGCGCGCCGCCTATCCCGGTGCCCCCACCGTGGTCATGCCGGGAATCCCGCAGGGCCGCGACATAGGTGAGGCCGGGGCCAAGTCGGTCACGCTGGTTTCGGTGGCCGACGACGGGTCGGTCGACCTTGCGGAACGGCACCTTGCGGTGGCGCAGTTCGAGCGCCTCCCAATGGAGTGCAGCCACCTCGCCGACTGGCCCGATCTCGTGGAGGAGATGAAACACGCCATTCGCACGGCGCGGAGCGACCACGCGGGCGAACACCTGATCGTGCGGCCCGTGCTGACCGGGGCGACACCGCTGGCCTGGAGGGTCGGGCGCGACGCGGACGTGCTGCACGCCGAGGCACAGGCCGTCGCGGAACAGATCGGCACGCTGTGGATCGACAGGATCGAGGTCGCGCTGGACACCGGCGCGACCACCTCTCCGGGTGGGGCCGTGGGCGAACTTGCCCGGATCATCGCGCACTCGGGCATTTCCCCCGATGCGCCGGCGGTACAGGCCGAGGTGGATCGCTTGCTGAAACATCTCCCACGAGAGTTGCGCGGGCTTCTGGGCGACAGCGAAGAACAGACCACCACGGCCATCACCGAGGCGATGCAGCAGGGCGCGATGGAGGTGCTCGCGCGCCTCGAGGACAACGAGGGCTGAGCAATGCGACTGAACCGGCTCGACCTCACCCGCTATGGCAAGTTCACAGACCTGCGCCTCAGCTTTCCACCCCCCGCCCCCGGCACCCCCGATCTGCACGTGATCTACGGGGCCAACGAGGCCGGGAAATCCACCCTGCTCGAAGGCTGGCTTGATTTTCTGTTCCAGATCCCCGTGCAAAGCCGCATGGCGTTTCTTCATTCCTACCAGACCATGCAAGTGGGGGCCGCACTCGAGATCGACGGGCGGACGCATGATCTGGTCCGGGTCAAGAAACGCGACGCCTCGCTGCTCGACTCAAGCGGCGCGCCGATGGGCGAGGCATTGTTGCATGGCGGGCTGCGCGGGCTCGACCGGTCGTCCTATGCGGCGATGTTCTCGCTCAACCGGCAGACCCTCGATGAAGGCGGCGAGAGCATTCTGGCCAGCAAGGGCGACCTGGGCGAACTCCTCTTTCAGGCCAGCGCCGGCCTGACCGATCTGGCTGCGCAACTGGACGACCTGCGCGCCGAGTCCGAGGCGTTTCTGAACAAAACCGGGCGCAAGGGCGCGCTGCGCGACCTTGGCGCCGCCTTCGACGACCTTGGCAAGCAGATCAGGGATCTGGACACCGC
>NZ_DATFIP010000067.1:0-6421 GCF_035270045.1 Salibaculum sp. | reverse complement strand
ACTATACCAATATCGGCTTCCCACTTGCAAAGCCTAAGGACGACTTCTGCCCGATGTCGCCAAAAACGGTCGTTTTTGCCACCTCTTGAGAACCGGACATTCGCACCTGGTGCAGCATCGTAAAATTTGGGCTCAAAGCCGCTATTCGAAACCATCACCGCAAATGCACCGAACCGACCTCGCGCCCGAAGCGATTCCGTGTCGGGCGGCACCGCCCTACCCGATGATCTCGAATTTCGTCACGTCCACCAGCCCCCGGTCGGTGATCTTCAGCGCGGGGATCACCGGAAGCGCGAGGAAGGCCAGTTGCAGGAAGGGTTCCTCCAGCCCCACGCCCAGCGCCTTGGCGGCCGCGCGCAGCTCTTCCAGCCGGGCGCGGACCTCTTCGAAGGGGGCAAGGCTCATCAGACCGGCCACCGGCAGGGCCAGTTCGGCGCGCACCGCGCCGCCCTCGGTCACGACGAACCCGCCCTCCAGGTCCTCAAGCCGGTTCGCGGCCAACGCCATGTCGTCGTAATCGGCCCCGACGACAGCGATGTTGTGGTGGTCATGGCACACGGTCGAGGCGATGGCCCCGCGTTGCAGCCCAAAGCCACGCACGAAACCGGTGGCGATATTGCCGTTGATTCCGTGGCGTTCCACCACCGCGATCTTGACCAGGTCGCGGGCCGGGTCCGGGCGCTTGTCGCCATCCGCGATGGGGATCTCCTCGTGCAGATGCTCGGTGATGATCTTGCCCTCGATCACGCCGATCACGTCCGTTTCCGTCCGGTTGCCGGTGGTGCGGAAATCGGCCGCGGCCACGCGCCGCGCCTTGACCGATCCGCGCCCGATGGGATCGGTGATCCGGCGCGCGGCAAAGGCCGCCTCGCCCACGGGCACCCCGCCGCACCAGACCGCCCGCGCATCGCAAGCCTCCAGTGATCCCAGCGCAACGATATCGGCCCGCTGGCCCGGCGCGATCAGGCCGCGGCCCTTCAGCCCGAAGGCCTCGGCCGCCGAGAGTGACGCCGCGCGATAGGCCGCCAGGGGCGAGACCCCGCGCGCGATGGCGGTGCGGATCATGTAATCGAGATGTCCGTGCTCGCCGATGTCCAGCGGATTCCGGTCGTCGGTGCACAGGCACATGTAGGGCGCTGTGCGTTCATCCAGCAGGGGGATCAGCGCCTCGAGGTCCTTGGACACCGACCCCTCGCGGATCAGCACGCGCATGCCCTTTTGCAACTTCTCGCGCGCTTCTTCGGCGGTCGTCGCCTCGTGTTCCGTGCGGATGCCGGAAGCGATATAGGCATTCAGGTCGCGGCCCGACAACATGGGGCAATGCCCGTCCATGTGGCGCCCCTCGAAGGCCCGCAACTTGGCCATGATGCCGGGATCGCGATGGATCACGCCGGGATAATTCATCACCTCGGCCAGGCCGATCACCTTGGGATGGTCCATGAGCGGCACAAGGTCCGCCGCCTCGATCCGGGCGCCGGCCGTTTCCATCTCCGTCGAAGGCACGCAGGAGGACAGGTTGACGTGAATATCCAGCACCGTTTCCCCCGCCGCATCGAGGAAATAGCGGATGCCGGGCACACCCAGCACGTTGGCGATCTCGTGCGGGTCGCAGATCGCCGTGGTCACACCCAGCGGTGTCACCAGCCGGTCGAACTCGAAAGGCGTGACCAGGCTGCTTTCGATGTGCAGATGGGTGTCGATGAAGCCCGGCACCAGCGTCAGGCCGGAAACGTCCACGATCTCGCGCCCTTCGTAATCTGCGCATGTGCCGACGATGGTATCGCCGCAGATGGCAACATCGCCCTCCAGTATCTGACCCGTGACAAGGTCGAACACCCGCCCCCCGCGCAACACCAGATCGGCGGGCGCATCGCCGCGCCCCTGTTCGATACGGGTTTCCAGATCGCCCATGACGTCCTCCATCGCTTTGACCCAGAGGATCGCAAAGCGCGCGACGCGTCTAGCCCCGCGCTGTTTTCTGTCGGGTCAGGATCAGGCGGCGGGCGAAGGCCAGCAGGAACAGCGCCGTCAGGATCAGGATGATCGTCGGCGCCGGGGCGCTGTTGAGAAAGAAGCTGGCATAGGTGCCGCCCAGCATGGATACCACGCAGACCAGTACCGACACCCAGAGCATCGTCCGGAATTGACGCACCAGCAGGAAGGCAATGGCCCCCGGCGCGATCAGCAGCCCGATGGCCAGGATCAGCCCCACCGCCGACAGGGTCGCCACGATGGTCAGCGACAATGCGGCCAGCAATCCGTAGTGCAGCCAGCCCACCGGCAACCCGGCGGTGCGTGCCTGCGCCGGGTCAAAGGCGTGCAGCAAGAGGTCCTTCCAGCGTAGCAGCAGCGCGCCGCCCACGACCAGAGCCACCCCGCCCGCGGTCCAAAGATCGGCCGCGCCGACCCCCAGCATGTTGCCATAAAGGATGTGATCGAGGTGCATGTTGGTGTCGATCGCGACATACATCACGATCCCCGCCGCGAACATCCCCGAGAAGACCACGCCCATGACCGTATCCGGCTTCACCCGGCTGTTGTCAGCCAGGTAGCCGGTGGCGACGGCGGTGAACATGCCAGCGGCAAAGGCCCCGAGGATCAGCGGCAGCCCAAGGATGAAGGCCAGCACGATCCCGGGCAACACCGCGTGGCTGACCGCGTCGCCCATCAGCGCCCAGCCCTTGAGCACAAGGAAACAGGAGAGCAGCGCCGTGGGCACCGACAGGATCAGCGCGATCCAGAAGGCATTGACCATGAAGCCGAACTGGAAGGGGAACAGCAGCGTTTCCATCAGCTTCGCCCCTCCAGCACGGCGCGAGCCTTGCGCTTGTGGGCCAGCAACCCGTGTTTCGGAGCCAGCAGGAAGGCCGCGAGGAACAGCAAGGTTTGCAGGCAGACGATCACGCCCCCGGTGGCCCCGTTCAGGAAATAGCTGGCATAGGCGCCCAGGAAACTGGTCGCCGCCCCGATGGCGACCGACACGATCAGCAGTCGCTCGAACCGGTCGGTCAGCAGATAGGCCGTGGCCCCCGGCGTCACCACCATGGCGATCACCAGGAAGGCCCCCACCGTCTGCAAGGCCGCCACGACCGAGGCCGACAGCAGCACGAAGAATACCGCCTTGAGCGCCTGCGGGTTCAACCCGACCGACCGCGCATGGCTTTCATCGAAGAAGGTGACCATGAGGTCCTTCCACTTGGCCAGCAGCACCACCATGGACACGCCGCCGATGATCGCCAGTTGCAGCGTGTCACCCGGCGTGATGGCCAGGATATTGCCCATCGTGATCGTCTGGATGTCGATCCCCACCGGGTTGATCGAGACCATGAACAGCCCCAACCCGAAAAAGCTGGTGAAGATCAGCCCGATGATCACGTCCACCTTCAGCCCCGAGCGTTCGGTCAGAAACAGCATGGCCGCCGCCGCCAACCCGCCGGACAGGAAGGCGCCCAGCGCGAAGGGCAGCCCCAGCATGTAGGCCCCGGCCACGCCGGGCACGACCGAATGGCTCAGCGCGTCGCCGATCAGGGACCACCCCTTGAGCATCAGGTAGGCCGACAGGAACGCACAGACCGCGCCGACAAGGGCCGAGACCCACATCGCATTGGTCATGTAACCGTAGGAGAAAGGCTCAAGCAGCAGGCTCATTCCTGCCGCTCCTTTTCCGGTTTCGCCCTGTGCTGGCGGGCCTTCTGGGTTTCCTGCCCGTATTGCACGAAGGGGCGCTCATCGTCTGTCAGGATCGAAATCGCCCGGTCATCGCCATCGTCATGCAGGGCGTCCCCGCCCAGGGTGAAGCGGCGCAAGACCCCGCCGAAGGCCTCTTCGAGTTTCTCGGGCGTGAAGACCTCCTCGGTCGGGCCGTGCGCCAGCACGGTGCCCTTGACCAGGATCGTCCGGTCGCAGAACTCGGGCACCGAGCCGAGATTGTGGGTCGAGACAAGCATCACCCGGCCTTCGTCGCGCAGCTCCTTGAGCAGGGCGACGATCTGGGCCTCGGTCTTGACATCGACCCCGGTAAAGGGTTCGTCCAGCAGGATCACCTGCCCCTCCTGCGCAAGGGCACGGGCCAGGAAGACCCGCTTGCGCTGACCGCCCGACAACTCGCCGATCTGGCGATGGCGATAGGCGGTCATGTTGACGCGGGCCAGGGCCGCTTCCACCGCCGCGCGATCCACGGGTTTGGGCCGCCGCATCCAGCCCATGTGGCCGTAGCGGCCCATCATTACCACGTCCTCGACCAGCACCGGAAAGGCCCAGTCGACCTCTTCGGCCTGCGGAACATAGGCAACCAGGTTTTCCTTGAGCGCCTGCCGCACGGGCTTGTCCAGAAGCGATATCTCGCCCTTGGCCGCGGGAACGAACCCCATGATCGACTTGAACAGCGTCGACTTGCCCGCACCGTTCACGCCCACCAACGCCGTGATCGTGCCGCGCGGCACCTCGAAAGAGGCATCCCAGAGCGCCGTGTGGCCGTTGCGATAGGTGACGGTGACGTCGCGGGCGCAAATGCCTGTCTCGCTGTCCGTCACTGGGTCAGGCCCTCCACCACCGTTTCCGAGGTGACGCGAAGCAGGTCCAGGTAGGTGGGCACCGGGCCGTCCGCCCCCGACAGGCTGTCGACGTAGAGCACCCCGCCGTAGGCCGCGCCGGTTTCGCGGGCCACCTGTTCGGCGGGCCGGGTGCTGACCGTGCTTTCGCAGAAGATCACGGGGATATCGTTGTCGCGCACCCCGTCGATCACCGCGCGGACCTGTTGCGGCGTGCCCACCTGGTCGGCGTTCATCGGCCAGAGATAGAGTTCCCGCAGCCCGAAATCGCGGGCCAGGTAGGAAAAGGCGCCCTCGCAGGTCACAAGCCAGCGCTGGTCCTCGGGAACCCGCGCGACCGAGGCGCGCAGGGGCTCCAGGGTGGCGCGCAGCTCCGCCTTGTAGGCCGCGGCATTGGCGGCATAGGTTTGTGCATTCTCCGGGTCGGCCTCGGCCAGCGCGGCCGCGATATTCTCGATATAGACCAGCGCGTTATCCAGCCCCATCCAGGCATGGGGGTTGGGCTTGCCCTCGTATTCGCCCGCGCCGATGGCGATGGGATCTATGCCCTCGGACACCGTGACCGAGGGGATCTCGCCCAGGTTGTCGACGAACTGCTCGAACCAGAGTTCCAGGTTCAGCCCGTTCCACAGCAGCAGGTCGGCGTCGGAGGCATTCACCAGGTCGCGCGGCGTGGGCTGGTAGTTGTGGATCTCGGCCCCCGGCTTGGTGATCGAGACGACATCGGCGGCCTCTCCGGCCACGTTGCGGGCCATGTCGGCGATGACGGTGAATGTGGTCACGACCTTCAGGCGCTCGGCCTGGGCGGGCACGGCGAACAGGATCAAAAGGGCAGCAAGGCGCAGCATCGGTGTCTCCATGTCATGAGGCTCTTGCCCCGTCTATTTGCAAGTCGTTCGCAAAAGTCAAGGGTCTTGCGAACCGTTCGCAACTAAACGTGGCGCAGTTGAGAACGAGGCCCCAAGCCGCGCGGTCGGCAGGCCGCGGGGTGGCGATCAACGGAGGAATCGGGGCGCTTTATGGCAGCCACGTCCGAAGATGGTCAGAGCACGGCGCAGGCCCACCAGATCGCCAGCCCGACCGGGCGGCCTGGCGACCGCGCGACGTGCGAAGTTGCTGTTTTTCCCGAACTCCGGCGCCCTCGAATGATCGGGTGCCATAGTTGCGCAAAACATCCTTGCGGTTGGTTCGGGTCAAGAAACTCTGAATCTTCGACGAACTGAGAATCCAAACCAGAAGATCATTGCCAAACAAAAATAGGAATAGAATACCTGAATTACCGCTACCCACCATTGCTCTACAATTAGAAGTCGACGGAACGAGAATATAGAAAGTGGCGAAGTAATGCTTTCAGCTGCAGTTACCAACCCTACAGTGAATCTATCAAGAAATGTGGCTTGGTCAGTGAGTATCAGTCGCCAACCCGATAGCGTTATGTCAGGTGATACAGTCACGCCAGTCAGAGACACAAGGCATGAGAATGTGAGCATTGCCCCAATCATCCACAACAATGGCCGCAAAGGCGCTAGACCATAGTTTGCGGTAGCACCCCAAACAACTAGCAGCGCGCGATCAAACCCTGTTGACTCCATACGTTCAATCGAGAGCTCTTTCGCGCGAGCTAGGTGGGCAACTGCAGAGTTCCCTTTTTCCACTGCCCAATTGTGCAGAATTGCCATCGATTCGCGATCTGGCAAAATCGATAGACCTCTTGCGATCTCTTTCTCAAATTCTTTTAGCCGGCGGACATTCTCCAGCCGTGTCCCAGGGGAATCGCAGTTGGCGTTGAGACCCTGAACTGCCCGCTTGCTACGGAGCACGCGATGGATTCTGTGTGGGGAAACGCACCCATTGGAGCCTTTCGCAGCCAT
>NZ_DATFIP010000066.1:0-26747 GCF_035270045.1 Salibaculum sp. | reverse complement strand
GTCAGAATGGGCGGATGCACGGGCACCCGGCACGGCGTGCAAAAACCTCCGCAAAGCCGGCTATTCGCGCTTGACGATGCCCGGGCCCGCGCCTAGAAGCGCGGCACGCCATGGGCAAATGCCCAAGCGGGCAGTGGGCGGTTGTAGCTCAGATGGTTAGAGTGCCGGCCTGTCACGCCGGAGGTCGCGGGTTCGAGCCCCGTCAACCGCGCCACCGCTGCTTTTGTATTCCCCGGCCGGTGCTTGCACCGTTGAGGAGATCAGCGTCCTGAGTGTCGAATGGCAGTCCACGGATGCGGCATGACAAACCGGGAAATCGCAACAGTCTTTCACGCCAGCCGAATCTGGCCGGCAACCTGCCCGCCGAAAGGTGCAGCCGCCGCGCCATGGTCACAGGTGTATCCGCTGTGGTCGCTCCACCGCTTGCCACGACGAAGCCGGCATATCGTTCCGAGAATCGCGTCCGGATCGTTGCGGAGAAATCGCCCGGTTCAGATTTGACCACCCTGGCAGCCTGCACGGTTTCCCTTGCGGCGGTGCGGAGGTTCGGGCCCGCGATTTCGTGATTGACGGCTCATGCGGGCTGGCGTATCAGCCCACGCACGCGGTTGTAGCTCAGCTGGTTAGAGTGCCGGCCTGTCACGCCGGAGGTCGCGGGTTCGAGCCCCGTCAACCGCGCCACGTCCCCCTCATCGCTGGCCCTGTCTTGTCCGGGTCGGGGCTTGTCAAAAACATGAGGAAAGTGTAATGGGTGCGGCGTCGCAACCGGAGACCTCCATGGCCATTCTCGACCAGATCGACTGGAGCCTTATCCTGCTGGCCTGCGCCACCTTGGGTCTGGCGCCCTTCGTGCCCGAGCCGCACATCTGGGAAAAGATCAAGATGCTGTTTGCGGGCGAACTGACAAAGCCCATCGACATCCTCGATTTCCTGATGCACGGCGCGCCGTTCCTGTTGCTGGGCGCCAAGATCCTTCGCGAGGCGACCAAGGCCGCCTGAGCCGCCTAGCGTCCGATCATCTCGAGCACCGTCTCCAGCCCGGGGTCCTCGCCACGGCGGAACGCCTCGGCGTCGAAGGGCATCACGACGTCCGGCTGCACGCCAACACCGTCCACCGCCGCGCCAGAGGCATCGCGGTAGACTTGGTGCGACATGCCCAGCAGCCAGCCGTTGGGCAGGGTGATCTCCATGATATCGGAAAGTGCCCCCGCGGTCGGCGCGCCGACAAGGGTGGCTGTCGGCATCTGCTTGAGCGCCATCGCGAACACCTCGGCCGCGCCGGCGGTATAGTTCGAGTTGAGCAGATAGACCGGCTGGACCAGGGGTAGATCGGTCGCGATTGTGCGGGCCGCCACGGGGGCGGTATAGCCGTCCTCGGTGCGAATTTCCTTGGTGAAGGCCAGCAGGCGCGCGTCGGTGAAAAACCCCGCATAGGCCAGCGCGACCGGGTCGGCGCCGCCGGGGTTCAGCCGGTTGTCGAGGATGATCGCGCGGGTGTTGCGCAGCGCGTCGGCGACCTGTGAAAAGGCGCTGGCGGCCTTGACGTCCTGGGCCGTGCCGACGCCGGGCCTCGTCGCGGCGTGGCGCAGGAAGACATAGCCGATGTTGCCATCCAGAACAGTGTATTCCAGCCCGGTGTCCTCGATCCGTGTCAGGTTCTTCGCACGCGGGACAGCCCGGAAATCCAACGCGTCCTCATGCCAGGGCACGGTCTGTGCGGGGGTGACCGCGGCGCCGGTTTCGGGATCGAAGAGGTAGACATGGCTGTCGTCGATCCCCTCCAGCAGGGCGGTGAGTGTCGGCCAGAGATCATCGACGGTTTCAACCTCGGGGGCCAGTTGGTCGTACCGCGCCTGCCAATCCACGCCGAACCGCTCGAAGAAGGGATAGTTCTCGGCCATGCCGTGCCAGGCAATGTCGAAGACGTCGCGCGCGGTCGGCTGCCGGGGCGTGCCGCCCTCGGCGCAGGCTTCGGGAAGGGCGTCGAGGCGCGTCGCCCGGATCGGGTTGGCGGTGCCGTCGATATCCACCCTGAGCCCACCCTTCGCATCGGGGTTGAGCGCGATGTCCCCCAGTTCGGCCAGCACCAGCGAATGCGCCGGGCCGCGAAAGACCGGCCGGCAAGAAACGGCGGTGCGCTGGTGGGCCGTGACCATCACGCGGCCCACGTCGAGGACCATGCCGTAACCCTCTGTCCGCCAATGGCCGCGCAGCTCGGCCGGGGGCCAGAACAGCGGCCATGTCAGCACGATCAGGCCCAGCAAGAGCCCGATGAGCCGCCCGATCCAGCCCATGACGAAGCGGAAGACCATCGGTTCAGCCGGCCAGCGCGGCCAGCACCCGTGCCCAGGACCGGATGCCCTTGTGGAAGCTTTCCAGGTCGTATTTCTCGTTCGGGCTGTGGATGCGGTCGTTCTCGTTCGCGAAGCCTATCAGCATCGCGTCCATGTCCAGCACCGTCTTGAAATAGCCCGCGATCGGGATTGATCCGCCCATTCCGGACAGGACGGCCTCGCGGTTCCATTCGGCGCTCAGGGCCTGGCGGGCCTTCTCGAACTCGGGCCGGTCGGTGTTCATCACCGAGGCCGGCGCACCGTCGAGGTCCATGTCCCATTCGACGCTCAGGTCGGGTTTCAATTGCGCCTCGACATGGGCGCGCAACTTGGTGCGGATATCGGCGGGGTCCATACCCCCCACGAGACGGCAGGTCAGCTTGCAATGCGCCTCCGCCGGGATCACGGTTTTCGAGCCCGCGCCCTGGTAGCCGCCCCACAGGCCGTTGATTTCCAGCGTCGGGCGCGCCCATTGCTGGACCAGCGCGGAATAGCCCTCTTCCCCGTGGGCCTGCGTCAGCCCGGCATTGGCAAGGTAGTCGGCCTCGTCGAAGCCGCTGGCCTGCCACTGGCGCAGCAACTCGGCCGGAACCTCGTCCACGTCATCATAGAAGCCCTCGACCGCGACGCGGCCCGTCATGTCGTGAAAGCTGGTGATGATGCGGGACATCTCGCGCAGGGGGTTGATGGCCGGGCCGCCGTAATGGCCGGAATGCAGGTCCATGGCCGGACCCCTGAGCGTGAACTCGTCCTTGAGCATCCCGCGCAACTGGCTGGCGATCGAGGGCACGCCCGGCGCCACCATCGCGGTGTCGCAGATCAACGCCAGGTCGGCCTTCAGCGCGTTGGCGTTCTCTTCCATGTAGGGCACGAGCGATGGCGAACCGCTCTCCTCTTCCCCTTCGAAGAGAAAGGACAGTTGCAACGGCAGGCTTCCATGGACGGCCTTCCAGGCGCGGCAGGCCTCGACGAAGGTCATCAGCTGGCCCTTGTCGTCACTGGCGCCGCGGCCGCGGATGATCGTCTTGCCGTCGCGCTCCTCGATGCGGGGATCGAAGGGGTCATGATCCCACAATTCCAGCGGGTCGACGGGCTGCACGTCGTAGTGGCCGTAGAACAGCAGGTGCGGGCCGCTGCCCCCCTCGGGCGCCATGCCATGGGCCACCACCATGGGGTGGCCGGGGGTCTTGTGCGTCTCGGCGGCGAATCCGATCGATGCCAGGTCGGCCGCCAGCCAGTCGGCGGCACGCTCCACCTGCGCGTCATGGGCCGGATCGGTCGAGATCGATGGGATCGCCAGGAAATCGGTCAGCCGCTCCAGCGCCTGGGGCAGATCGGAGTCGATACGGGCGAGCACGGGGTCGAGCATGGCGGTCCTTTCCTGAAGTCTGGCCCAACCTATCGGCCCTGCGCGCGATGTCCATGGAAACCGGGCGTCCGGGGGCGTGTGAAATCGTTTGGGGGCGGCAAATTGTAGCCTGTTGTCCGCAAAGGGCGCGACCTATATCCCTGACGAGAAACGGCGTGTGCCATGACCGCGCCAAGGCTGCTGCAAGGAAGACCCATGGACTATACCGCGCATCTGGACGAAGCCCTCACGCGGCTTCACGAGGAAGGCCGCTACCGGACCTTCATCGACATCGAACGTCGCCGCGGCCAGTTTCCCCACGCGGTCTGGACCCGCCCCGACGGCAGCGAACAGCGCATCACGGTGTGGTGCGGTAACGACTACCTCGGCATGGGCCAGCACCCGGCGGTGCTGACGGCCATGCACGAGGCGCTGGACGCCACCGGCGCCGGCTCGGGCGGCACACGCAACATTTCGGGTACAACGGTCTACCACAAGAGGCTGGAAGCCGAACTGGCCGACCTGCACGGCAAGGAGGCGGCGCTGCTGTTCACCAGCGCCTATATCGCCAATGACGCGACGCTTTCGACGCTGCCCAAGCTCTTTCCCGGGCTGATCATCTATTCCGACAGCCTCAACCATGCCTCGATGATCGAGGGAATCCGCCGTAACGGCGGGGCCAAGCGGATATTCAAGCACAATGACCTCCATGATCTGCGCGCCAAGCTGGAAGCGGATGATCCGGCTGCGCCCAAGCTCATCGCCTTCGAGTCGGTCTATTCGATGGACGGCGATTTTGGCCCCGTCGAAGCGTTGTGCGACCTGGCCGAGGAATTCGGGGCGTTGACCTACCTCGACGAGGTGCATGCCGTGGGCATGTATGGTCCGCGCGGGGGCGGTGTGGCCGAACGCGACGGGCTGATGGATCGCATCGACATCGTCAACGGCACCCTGGGCAAGGCCATAGGCGTTCATGGCGGCTACATCTCGGCAAGTGCGAAAATGTGCGATACCATAAGATCTTACGCACCTGGATTCATCTTCACAACGTCGCTGCCACCGGTGGTGGCTGCCGGTGCCGCCGCCTCGATCGCCCATCTCAAGACCGACCCGGAGCTGCGCGACGCGCACCAGACCCGTGCGAAGATCCTCAAGACGCGGTTGCGGGGCCTCGGCCTGCCCATCATCGACCACGGCAGCCATATCGTGCCGCTGATCGTGGGCGACCCGGTGCATACCAAGACGATCTCGGACATGCTGCTTGCCGATCACGGCATCTACGTGCAGCCGATCAACTATCCGACCGTGCCACGCGGCACCGAGCGGCTGCGCTTCACTCCTTCGCCGGTGCACGGCCCGCGCGAGATGGATGCGCTGGTCGAGGCGCTGGATGGGCTGTGGTCTCACTGTGCGCTGAATCGCGCCGACCTGGCCGGGTAGTCTTTCTGCCGGTGCAACCGCGCCGAGAACATGCTAACAATCCTTGTGTGAACGGCGCGTGGCGAATCGAGCCCGCGTTGGCGTGGGGCAGAGCAGAGAATACCGGATGATCCGCAAGGGCTTCAGGACCGAACCGGCAAAGCCGCAGGATGACTCGCAGGGATTCGACGCCTTCGACCTCAGGCTCGGGGACCTGATGCGCGGCGAACGGGCCACGATGGGCAAGTCCCTGCTCGACGTTCAGCGCGAGCTTCGGATCAAGGCCGCCTACATCGCCGCGATCGAGAATGCGGACCCCACAGCCTTTGACACCCCGGGTTTCATCGCAGGCTACGTGCGGTCCTATGCGCGCTACCTCAAGCTCGATCCGGACTGGGCGTTCGACCGATTCTGCCGCGAAAGCGGCTTTGCCACGACCCACGGCATGTCCGAGGAGGCCTCGGGCGTGAAGGTCAAGGAGCGCCCGTTGGTGCGCACGGAGGGGGACATGTTCTCGGCGCCAGCCACCCCCTTCGTCCCTGCGCGCGAAGCCTACTTCAGCCAGGTCGAACCCCGGGCCATCGGATCGGTCATGGTGCTCGTGGCGCTGATCGGCGGCTTGGGGTATGGCGGCTGGACCGTGCTGCAGGAGGTGCAGAAGGTGCAGCTTGCGCCGGTCGAGAATACCCCCACGGTCATGGCCGACATGGACCCGCTGGCCGGGGCCGGGCGCCCCGGGACCCGCGACGCGGACGGGATGGCCGGCGGCGGCGGGCCGGAGCCCGGCGCATTGGACAGGCTATACCGGCCCCAGGCGCTGGAGGCCCCGGTCATGGTCGCCCGCGACGCGCCAATCTCGACCCTCGATCCGCGGGCCATGGGCGCGCTGGTCGCGCCCGAGACCGACCGCGACAGGATGATGGCCGTCGCCGAAGACTTCGCCGATGCGGTCGAGGCCGAAGCCGGAGAGCCTGGTGCAGAGCTGCCCGACTCCGCGGTTCAGGTGACCCAGGACCCGCCTCCGGGCGTGACGCTTGTGGCGGTGCGCCCCGCCTGGGTGCGGGTGCGCGGGAGCGATGGCGCGGTGCTCTACGAGGGGATCATGAACGCCGGCGACACCTATGATGTCCCCCGCACCGAGATTGCGCCGACCCTGCGCATCGGCGAATCCGGTGCTGTCTTCTTTGCCGTTGCGGGGGATCACTTTGGCCCGGTGGGTCCGCGGGGTGCCGTCAGTTCGAATGTGGCCCTGTCGACCGAAGCCGTGCTGGAGGGCTACGAGGTCGCGGACCTGTCAGCCCATAGCGATCTGGCCGCGGTGGTCGACGTTGCCGAACTGCAGTCGGGCGAAACTGAGGGGACCGGCAACCGCTAGCCCCGTTGCCCCGCGCCCGCGGAGGCCCTAGGTAAAGGGCAAGCGCAGCTTCACAGGACGCAACGCATGTCTCTCAACCCGGTGCGCCCCTGGCGCAACATCCACCGCCGCGAAAGCCGTCAGATCATGGTCGGTAACGTGCCCGTTGGCGGCGACGCCCCGATCTCGGTCCAGACCATGACCAACACCGAGACGACGGACATTCCCGGCACCATCGCGCAGGTCCAGGCCGCCGCCGACGCGGGCGCCGATATCGTGCGCGTCAGCGTGCCGGACGAGGCCAGCTCGAAAGCGCTCAGGGAAATCGTGCGCGAAAGCCCTGTGCCGATCGTCGCCGATATCCATTTCCACTATCGCCGTGGCATCGAGGCCGCCGAGGCCGGCGCGGCCTGCCTGCGTATCAATCCCGGCAACATCGGGGATGAAAAGCGCGTCAAAGAGGTCATCTCTGCCGCCCGCGACCACGGCTGTTCCATGCGCATCGGGGTCAACGCGGGCAGTCTGGAAAGGCATTTGCTGGAAAAATACGGCGAACCCTGTCCCGATGCCATGGTCGAAAGCGGGCTGGACCATATCAAGGTCCTGCAGGACAACGACTTCCATGAGTTCAAGATCAGCTGCAAGGCGTCCGACGTCTTCATGGCTGCCGCGGCTTACATGCAGTTGGCCGAACAAACCGACGCACCCATCCACCTCGGCATCACCGAGGCGGGGGGGCTGATGTCGGGGACGATCAAGTCCGCTATCGGGCTGGGGCAGTTGCTGTGGATGGGGATCGGCGACACCGTGCGCGTCAGCCTGTCGGCCGACCCGGTGGAAGAGGTCAAGGTCGGCTACGAGATCCTGAAATCGCTTGGCCTGCGGCATCGCGGGGTGAACATCATCTCATGTCCGTCCTGCGCGCGGCAGGGGTTCGACGTGATCAAGACCGTCGAGACCCTGGAAGAGCGGCTGGAGCACATCAAGACGCCGATGTCGCTGTCGATAATCGGCTGCGTGGTCAATGGACCCGGCGAGGCGCTGATGACGGATGTCGGCTTTACCGGCGGCGGCAACGGTGCGGGCATGGTCTACCTGGCGGGCCAGCAGAGCCACAAGATGTCCAATGACCAGATGATCGAGCACATCGTCGAGGAGGTCGAGAAGAAGGCCGCCGAGATCGAAGCAGGCGAGGTGCCGGAAACGGATTGAGTGGCTGCGCCACGCCGGCCTGTCTCGGCGTCGGCTGCGCCGCCGCCTGCGGGACAGGGGCTGTCTGCCCCCTCTGCCTTCGGCATTCACCCCCGACGGTATTTGAGACCCAAAGAAGCGACGGGACAGCTACGGGGCGCGATAGCGATCCAGCACCACGGGCGGCACCGCGCCGCGCACCATGACCCCGGGAAAGACGTAGGACGGCACGGTATCGAGTGTCAGTGCCTGCATCAGGTCCGCGTTCTCCGCAGGGGGATGCAGCGCGATGCGCAGGCCGCGGGCGCGGGCGAAATCGTCCAGCTCGGCGGCGGTCGCGCTGTCCTGCGACGCGAAGACGGCCAAGGCCACGGGGCCGGTATCGCCCAGCAGATGCGGGGCATTTGGATCGAACAGGCGATCCGCGTGGTCCGCGATCAGGGCCAGGTCGCTTGCGATCTCCGCGGCGTAGGGGTCAGGGCCGCGCAGGGCGCGGGCGACGATCCCGGGCTCGTCGAGCAGCAGGGCCCGCACCTCGGCCCCGAAGGCCGCGCGTTCGGAGGGCGCGAGGTTCAGCCCGTCGGCCTTGGCGGCGAGGGGCAGGGTGGCCAGGGCCAGGGCGATCCTGCGCATCAGTCGGTCGCGCGGACCTCTTCGACGACCTGACGCATGGCTTGCAGGGGGGCGTAGCCGCGCACCATCTGGTCCTCGAAGACAAAGGTGGGCGTGCCCGTGATCTGCAGCCGCTGGGCCAGCATCTGGTTGGATTGCAGGACCGCGTTCACGGCGTCCGAAGACATTTCCTGCATGATGGTCTCGGTCTCGAGCCCGAGCGTGTCGGAGAGTTCCGCCAGGCTGGTTTCGGTTACGTCGGATCGCTGGTTCATCAAGGCATCCGAGACCTGCTTGTAAGCGGCGTCGCCCGCGACGGTCTGCACCGCGACCGCGAAGCGTGAGGCCAGCACCGATTGATCACCAAGGATCGGGAATTCCTTGATGATGTAGCGGATATCGCCGTCGCTGGCGATCAGTTCGGCGACCTCGGGATGGGCGCGCTTGCAGTATCCGCAGCGATAATCGAGAAACTCGACGATGGTGATGTCGCCCTCGGGGTTGCCCCCGACCCAGGAATGACCGTCCGCGAAAAGCGCCTCGCGGTTCTGCGCGACGAGGTCGAGGTCGGCCTGCGCCTCGGCGCGGGCCTGGCGTTGTTCCAGCACGCCGATCGCCTCCATCAGCACCTCGGGGTTCTCCAGCAGGTAGGACCGGACCTCGGCGCGAAAGGCCTCGCGCTCGGCCCCGGTCATGTTGTCGATCTCCAGCCCGAGGGCGGGGGTGGCGGCCAGCGCAAGGGCGGCGAGGGTCAGGCGCATTTTGGTCTCTCCGGTCATCTGGGGCGGGGCCTGTCGTCGGGGCCGCGCCCGGGTCGCGCGCACAGTAGCATTGTCGGCCCGAGCCGCAACCGCGCTGCGTCGGCCCCGCGCCTGGACGGCGAGGCGCATTGACGCGCCGCGTCCGGACAGGGCAGACAATGGACAAGCAACACCGTAACGGCAGAGGTTGGCAGATGCGGAACTCAAGGCGCGGCGAGGTCGATCCCTTCATCGTGATGGACGTGATGGAACGCGCCCGCCAGGCCGAGGCCGCCGGCCGCGAGATCATCCACATGGAGGTTGGCCAGCCGGGCACCGGCGCACCCCGGGCCGCCTTGGAACGGCTTTCCGCAGACATGGCTGGGGGGCCGCTGGGCTATACCGTCGGGCTGGGCCTGCCCGACCTGCGAGCGCGAATCGCGCGCCTCTACGGCGAGTGGTATGACCTGGACCTGGACCCCGGCCGGGTCGTCGTGACCGCAGGGGCCTCGGGCGCCTTCGTGCTGGCCTTCTCGGCGCTTTTCGACACCGGGGAGCGGGTGGGGCTGGGCGTGCCCTGCTATCCCAGCTATCGCCAGGTCCTGCGCGCGCTGGACCTGATGCCGGTGGACATGCCCACGAGCCTTGAAAACCGGATGCAGCCGGTGCCCGGCGACGTGGCCGCGCATGATCTGCAAGGGCTTATGGTCGCCTCGCCGGCCAATCCCACCGGCACAATGCTGGGCAAGCCCGCGCTGGCGGCACTGGCGCAGGCCTGTGCTGACCGCGATGCGGCGCTTATCAGCGACGAGATCTACCACGGCATCGATTACGAGATCCGGCCGGTCACCGCGCTGGAGGTCACCGATGATGTCTATGTCATCAACTCATTTTCCAAGTATTTCTCGATGACCGGCTGGCGGGTGGGCTGGATGGTCGTGCCCGAGGACCACGTCCGCCGGATCGAGCGCCTGGCCCAGAACATGTTCATCTGCCCCACCCATGCCAGCCAGCGGCTGGCGCTGCATGCCATGGATTGCCCCGACGAGTTGAACGCCAACCTGGCCGTCTACCGCGAGAACCGCCGCCTGATGCTGGAGGGTCTGACCAAGGCCGGGTTCACCCGGATCGCACCGCCCGACGGGGCGTTTTACGTCTATGCCGATGTCAGCGAGATGACCGATGACGCGCTGGCCTTTGCCGCCGAGATCCTTGACAAGGCGGGGGTGGCGGTGACGCCGGGGCTGGATTTCGACCCGGTCGAGGGGCGGCACTGGCTGCGCTTTTCCTATGCCCGAAGCACGGCGGACATCCGCGAGGGGCTGGCCCGGCTGGCGCGCTTCATGGCCGAACGCGGCGCGCCCTGATGCGGCAGGCGGTGCGTTTTCTCCTCAGGATGAAGGGCTTGGCCTCTGCACTGCTGCTGGGGCTGTCGAGCATGGCTTGCGCACAGGAGTTTTCGGGCCTGGCCCGGCTGGACGTGGCCGCCAGTTCGGTACGCGATTCCCGCGGCGGCCTGGAGGTGGAGCTGGTCCTCAGCCAGGTCGTGCCCTGGCGGGTTTTCCTGCTGGATGATCCGCGCCGGCTGGTGCTGGACTTTCGCGAGGTGGACTGGCGCGGCGCCGACGCCGGGCTGATCGAGGGTGAGCGGGCGCGCGACCTGCGCGCCGGGGCGTTGCGCCCCGGCTGGTCGCGCCTGGTGCTGGATTTGTCCGCGCCGCTGGTGGTGGACGAGGCGGGCATGTCCGTGGACGACACCGACGGCCGCGCCCGGTTGCGAGTGCGGCTGACGCGCGCGGACGCCGGGGCCTTTGCCGCTGCCGCGGGGGCCCCGCACGACCCGGACTGGGATTTCGGCCTGCGTGGCGATCCGGCGGGGGAGGTGGCGCCGCCGCCTGAAGAGGATCTGGTGATCGTGATCGACCCGGGCCATGGGGGCATCGATCCCGGGGCGCGCCACGGCGGCGTCGAGGAGGCCGACCTGATGCTGGACCTCGGGCTGGAACTGGCCCGCGCGGTGCAACGGATGGAAGGGGTGACCCCCTACCTGACCCGCGATGCAGATGTCTTCGTGCCCCTGCAGGAGCGGCTGACGCTGGCCCGCGCGGTCGGGGCCGACCTTTTCATATCCCTGCACGCCGATGCGCTGGAGGGGCTGCAGGCCACCGGGGCGAGCGTCTACACGCTGGCCGAAGAGGCGGTGGCCGAAGCCACCCGGCGCATGGCCGAACGCCACGGGCGGGCCGATATCGTCGCCGGGCTGGACCTGTCGGGCCAGGACGACGCCGTCGCCACGGTCCTGATGGACCTCGCCCGGCTGGAGACCGGTCCGGCCGGCCGGCGTTTCGCCGCCGAGCTCGTGGCGGCGCTGGAGGTGCGCGGCGCCCCGCTGACCCGCAGGCCCCGCCGCGAGGCCTTGCTTGCGGTGCTGACCAGCGCGGATTTTCCGGCCGTGCTGCTGGAGGTCGGGTTCCTGTCCAACGACATCGACCGGGAGCGACTGTCCAGTGCCGCGGGCCGCCGTCCCATCGTCGAAGGGGTCGTGCTGGCCATCGACCGCTGGGCCATCGCGCAGGAGGCGCTGGCGCCGCTCAAGCGCCGGTAGCGCGATCATTCTCCGGTGAAGCGGGCCAGCCAGACGCTGTGGTCGGTGCAATCGGGGTCCTCGGCCCGGACGTCGACCAGCCGGAATCGGTTCTCGTCCAAAAGTGCGCGGTACTCCGCTGGATCAAGCGCGGCGTGGTAGACCGGCGCGCCGGCCACGGCCTCTTTCCAGGTCTCCCCCGGCTGCGCGCTGGTTGTGAACATCAGTGCCGCCCCCGTCGCGGCGTGCCGTCGGAAGACCGGGACCATCTTGCGCTGCTCTTCGGGGGTCAGGTGCAGCAAGCTGTCCCAGGCCAGCAGCGCGTCGAAGGGCCGGCCGAGGGCCAGGTCGCGCATGTCGACCTGGTGTGCCTCTGCCCGCGGCAGGTTGGCGCGGAAATGCGCCAGCATCCGCGGGGCGGCATCGACGCCCGTCACGCGCAGCCCGCGATCCGAGAGGTAGGTGGCCAGCGGCAGCCCGGTGCCGCAGCCCAGGTCCAGCAGCCGCCGTGGCCCGTCGTCGGCCGGTGCCACCCCGACCATGCGGTCCAGCCAGCGCTTTTCGATCAGCGTGCGCGTCCGCCGGCGCAGGAACTCGTCCGCGATGCGGTCCCAGGTCTCGATCGTGGTTTCGTCGCTCATGAGGGCGGGCCTGCCTGCTTTGCCCCGGTGCGGCAAGCGCCCCGGGGGGCGCGATCACGAAACCGGCAATCCTTGGCCGAGTCGGGGCATTGGGCTTTTGACCCCGCGCCTCGGCCCCCATATAACCGAGGTCTGACAACCGGGGGCCGCGCGCCGCATGATCCTGCGATTCATCCTGTCCTTCTTCGGCGGCATCTTCTCGATGCTGACCTTGAGTGCGGGCATGGCGGCCCTGACGCTTGGCGCGATTTTCTACATGTACGGCAAGGACCTGCCCACGCACGAGGCCCTGTCGAGTTACCAGCCCAAGACCGCCAGCCGGATCTATTCCGCCGAGGGCCGGATCATCGACGAGTTCGCGACCGAGAAGCGGCTCTATACGCCGATCGAGGAAATCCCCGACGTGGTCAAGCACGCCTTCGTCAGCGCCGAGGACAAGGATTTCTACAGCCATGACGGCTACAGCGTCACCGCGATCCTGTCGGCCGTGCGGGACATGGTCGTCACGCGCGGAGAGACCGTGCGCGGCGGCTCGACAATCACCCAGCAGGTCGCCAAGAACCTGCTTCTGGACGGCTCTCGCACCATCGAGCGCAAGGTCCGCGAGATCATCCTCGCCCCGCGCCTGGAAGAGACGCTGGGCAAGGACGGGGTGCTGGAAATCTACCTCAACGAGATTTTCCTTGGCCAGAATTCCTTTGGTGTGACGGCGGCGGCGCGGACCTACTTCAACAAGCCGCTGGCGGACCTGACCCCGGGCGAGGCAGCCTACATGGCCTCTGTCACGCGGCGCCCCTCGGACATGCACCCGGTGCGTGACCGCGACATCGCCGTCTTCCGCCGCAACAACACCCTGCGCGAGATGTTCGAGAATGGCTATATCGACCGCGACACCTACGAGGCGGAAAGCGCGGCGCCGCTGCTGAGCGTGCAGAACGGTGACTATTCCTCCTATGCCGAGGCCGCACCCGACCGCGATTATTTCACCGACGAGATCCGGCGCCAGCTCGACCGGGACCTGGTGGAAGATGACTTCAGTTCCGCCGGGCTGTCGGTGCGGGCCACCATCGAACCCGATATGCAGTCGGCCGCGCGCGGCGCGTTGCGCAAGGCGCTTTGGGATTTCGATCGCGCGCGTGGGACCTGGCGTGGCACCGGGCTGTCGGTGCCGGTCGAGACATTGTCGGACGAGGCGGCCTGGCGCGCGGCGCTGACAGAGGCCGACGTTGCCCGCGGGATCAGCCACGAGGGGGACTGGCGTCCGGCGGTGGTGCTGGACATTCAGGATCAGCAACTGGTGGTCGGCATCGAGGACGTGGCGCTTGACGATCCCCGCGGCAACACCGTGCCGCGCAGCGATACCGCCTGGTTCAGCGGGGATCTTTACGAGAATTTCGACCGCGGCGACGTGATCCACCTGGCCGCGGTCCAGCAGGACGGGGCGTTCGAGCGCTGGTCCCTGCGCCAGGTGCCCGAGGTCCAGGGCGGCTTCATGGCCATGGACGTGAACACGGGCCGGGTTCTGGCGATGCAGGGCGGGTTCGCGTTCGAGCATTCGGAACTGAACCGCGCAACCCAGGCCAACCGGCAGCCCGGGTCGGCCTTCAAGCCCTTCGTCTATGCCGCGGCGCTGGATTCGGGCTGGACCCCGGCCACCATCGTGGTGGACGCCCCCATCGAGGTGCGGGCCGGTGGCGAGGTCTGGCGCCCGATGAATGCCAGCAACAGGTTTTATGGCCCGACGCCCCTTCGGACGGGCATCGAGCGATCGCGCAACATCATGACCGTGCGCCTGGCGCAGGAGATCGGGATGGAACTGATCGCCTCCTATGCCGAGGAATTCGGCGTTTACGACCAGATGAATCCCTACCTTGCCGCGGCTCTGGGCGCCGAGGAGACGACGCTGTTCAAGCTGGTTTCGGCCTATGCGATGTTCGCCAATGGCGGCGAGCGGGTGCAGCCCACCCTGATCGACCGGGTGCAGGACCGGTTCGGCGAGACGATCTATTCCCACGACCAGGCCGAGGGGAACAAGCGTGTCTGCGTCAATTGCGATGACGTCGCGCTGCCCGAGGGCCGGGCGCCGCGGGTCGTCAACGACCGCGACCGGGTCATGAACGCCGTGACGGCCTACCAGTTGACCTCGATGATGCGGGGTGTCGTGGAACGCGGCACCGCCAGCGGCGCGGTCAACCTGCCGGTTCCCGTGGCCGGCAAGACCGGGACCACCAACGATGCCAAGGATGTGTGGTTCGTGGGCTTTTCCAGCAATATCGTCGCGGGCTGCTACATCGGCTACGACACGCCGCGCAGCCTGGGCCGGAGCGCCTCGGGCGGGGCGCTCTGCGCGCCGGTCTTCCAGCGGTTCATGGAACAGGCGGTCGAGCGCTACGGCGGCGGCCCCTTCGAGGTGCCCGAGACCTGCCAGTTCATCAGCATCGACCGTTTCACGGGGGCGCGCCTGCCCGATGACGCCCGCGGCCCCAACGTTGTGCGCGAATGCTTCCGCGCGGGCGAGGAGCCTGTCTTCGGCGTCACCTTCGACGGCGGCTATGCCATGGCCGGTGACCTGCCCCTGGTGGACGAAGTACGCGAGGCCCGTGGCGTGCAGGTGCAGACCAACAGCGGCGGCACGGCCACGGTCAACGACAATGCCTCCTTCGGCACGCTCAGCTCCGGCGGGCTTTACTGAAACGGTGCCCGCGCGCCGCCCGCTTGTCGGTCCGGGCCCGCTGGGCTATCACCTTCGAAACCACCAGACAGGACGAACCACACATGCGCGCCGAGACGCAGAACATCGTTGCCGAAATCGAAAAGAGCCTGGACCTGCTGGCCCAGCGGATGGACCGCGACACCGCACAGCACCGCATGGAGGAGTTCAACGCCCGCGTCGAGGACCCTAACCTGTGGGATGACCCCGAGGCGGCGCAAAAGCTCATGCGCGACCGCCAGGCCCTGCTGGACCACATCGGGACCTTCGACGAGATCCGCCAGGAACTCAGCGATCAGCAGGAACTCATCGAGATGGGCGAGGCCGAGGACGACCAGGAGGTGATCGCCGAGGCCGAGGTCGCGCTCAAGGCCCTGCGCGACACCGCCGCGCAGAAAGAGCTCGAGGCGCTGCTCAACGGCGAGGCCGACGCCAACGACACCTTCCTGGAAATCAACGCCGGGGCCGGCGGCACCGAGGCCTGCGACTGGGCGCAGATGCTGCAGCGCATGTATGTCCGCTGGGCGGAAAAGCAGGGCTACAAGGTCGATCTGCAGTCCGAGGAACCCGGCGGCGAGGCCGGGATCAAGTCGGTGGCCTACAAGATATCCGGCCGCAACGCCTATGGCTGGCTGAAATCGGAAAGCGGCGTGCATCGCCTCGTGCGGATATCGCCCTTCGGCAAGGGCACGCGCGAGACATCCTTCGCAAGCGTCTGGGTCTACCCGGTGGTGGACGACAACATCGAGATCGAGGTGAACCCCGCCGATATCCGCATCGACACCTTCCGGTCCTCGGGGGCGGGCGGCCAGCACGTCAACACGACCGATTCGGCGGTGCGGATCACCCACCACCCCACCGGCATCGTCGTGACCAGTTCGGAAAAGTCCCAGCACCAGAACCGCGACATCGCGATGAAGGCGCTGAAATCGCGGCTCTACCAGCAGGAGCTGGACCGCCGGACGGCCGACATCAACGCGGAACACGAGAGCAAGGGCAGCGCCGGATGGGGCAACCAGATCCGATCCTACGTGTTGCAGCCCTACCAGATGGTCAAGGACCTGCGCACGGGCGTCGAGACCTCGGACACCCAGGGTGTTCTGGATGGCGCGCTGGACCAGTTCATGGCCGCGACCCTGGCGCTGCAGGTCTCGGGCAAGTCCCGCGCCGAGGCGGCCGCCGAGGACTGACGCCGCGGACTTGACGCGGGGTGATCCGCCCGGGAACATGTTCACTAGGGAGGATCACGATGACCGAGTTATCCCAGGCCCCCGCGGCCTCGCCGCGGCCTGATATCGCGACACTGACCTTTGCCGATATCGGCGACTCCCTCGCCCTCGGCTGGCGGGATTTTCGGCGCGCACCGCAGTTCGGGCTGTTCTTCTCGGCCATCTATGTGCTTGGCGGGTTCCTCATGGTGCTGCTTTCGGCCGGGCACGTTACCTGGGTGCTGGCCACCTCTCTGGGGTTTCCTCTGGCCGCGCCCTTCGCCGCCGTGGGCCTCTACGAGGTCAGCCGCCGGCTCGAACAGGGGCGGGCGCTGGACTGGTACAAGGTGCTCGGCGTCGTCTGGGACGAACGCAAGCGCCAGGTGCCCTGGATGGGGGCGATCATCGTCTTCTACTTCCTGTTCTGGACCTTCTTCGCGCATATGCTTTTCGCGCTCATCATGGGCGTGTCGAAGATGCGCAGCGCCTCGCTCGAGGCCTTCCTGACACCCGAGGGGCTGACCCTGATCGCGGTGGAACTGGCGGTGGGGGCGGTGGCCGCCTTCCTGCTATTTGCCCTGACGGTGGTCAGCCTTCCGCTGGTGCTGGACAAGGAGATCGACTTCATGACCGCCATGCTGTTGAGCTTCGAGACGGTGCGGCGAAACCTGGCCGTCATGCTGGCCTGGGCCGCCGTGATCGCGGGGATCAGCCTGCTGGGTCTGCTGCCCGTTTTCCTGGGGCTGATGGTGGCGCTGCCGCTGCTGGGTCATGCCACCTGGCACATGTACCGCCGCGCGCTGATCCATCCCTGAGGATCGCGTTTGCATCCGCGCGCGGCCGGGGGAATCTTCATTCGGTGTTCGGTTGGGTCTCGGGCAGGAGGCGGGCCCAATCGGCGGCAAGCTCGGGATCTGGGCTGGCCCCGGCAGGGGTGGCGCTGCGATCCTTTTTCCAACTGGTGCTCGTCTGGAAACAATGCCAGAACATCGGTGCGCGCCGCTGCGAGAGCTGGTGTAGCGGCCCGCCGAGGCGGTGCACGGTCCAGTTGAAGCGGCCAGAGATTGACTGCGGCACAACGCACCATTTCCAATTGCAGGGTTTCTGCCCCGGAACAGTCAGGTCATGCGCCGGCTGCGCGGCCGGCCCGTCTGCCGAGGCGTAACACCAGCGCCCGCGAAAGGCGACTTGCCCGCTGCGGCTGCGCGCCGCCGTGTCGTAAATCGAAACCGGTCCGGGGCGCATGATCTCGTCGATGTCCAGCGAGAGCACGCCATCGGCGCGGGGGGCATACTGCAGGCGGATGAGGTTGAGCATGGCCGTCTGGAAGAAGCGCGGTGGCACTTCCAGTTTTGTCGTACCCCCCGGCGGGCCATAGGGCGCAAGGGCAGAAAGCACCAAGTGGTCGCGCAGTCCAGGAATAGCTGAAAGCGTGCTGCTGAGCACCTCTGGCGCGTAGCGATCAGACCCGTTGTCGATGACGATCACCACATCCGTGCCCTGGCCGGTCACATGGGCTCTGGCCCAGTTCGCGATCCAGTCTGGATCGTTGTTGCGCGACACGGCGATCAGCAAATTGCGCCCGGCAAAGCGTGCGCGAGCATCCGCAGCAGGCACCACCGGCGCGGACCAGGTGCCGTGACGCATGTGAACGGTCTGATCGGGCAGGGGTGTCGAGAGCCATTCGTAGCGGAGAAATCGCTGGCGCCGCAGGCGCAGCGGCTGGCCACCGGCCTGAAGTCCTGCCCGCACCAAGGGCCAGAGGTTCAGCAGGCGCGGGCAGATCAGGTTCAACTGCCCGTCGGCCACCCAGGCGTCATAGATCAGCGTGCGCTGGTCATAGGCCGCGCGGTAGTCTTCCGTCTGCCGCGCGGGCGGGCGCGTGTCGCGCCGCACCGGTCCGCCCTCGGGCAGGCGGACCAGTGACAGGTGGCGGACATGGGGCGACATGGGCGCTACAGCAGGTCCTTGACCTTTTGCGCCACGGCCTCGGCGGTGATGCCGAATTCCTCGAAGAGCCTGCCGGCCGGGGCCGAAGCGCCGAAGCCCTCCATCCCGACGAAACCGGCCTTCTGCTCGCGGCCGCGTTTGCCCAGCAGCCACTGGTCCCAGCCCTGGCGCACGCCAGCCTCGACGGCCACGCGGACCGGGCCACCGGGCAGCACCCGCTTGCGGTATTTCTCGTCCTGGGCCGCGAAAAGCTCCATCGACGGCATCGAGACGACGCGGGTGCCGATTCCCTCGGCCTCGAGGAGTGTGCGTGCTTCCAGTGCAACGGACACTTCAGAGCCGGATGCCAACAGGATAGCCTGACGCTTGGCAGCCTCGGCGTCTTTCAGGACATAGCCCCCCTGCGCTGTCAGGTTCTTGTTCTTGTGCTCGGTGCGGACCGTGGGCAGCCCCTGACGGGACAAGGCAAGCGCGCTGGGGCGGTCGGTCTCGGTCAGCGCGATTTCCCAGGCCTCGGCCACCTCGACGGTGTCGGCGGGGCGCATCACCGTGAGGTTCGGCGTCGCCCGCATCAGCGCCAGGTGTTCGACCGGCTGGTGGGTCGGGCCATCCTCGCCCAGGCCGATTGAATCGTGGCTGACCACGTAGACCACGGGCACGCCCATCAGCGAGGACAGGCGCATCGCCCCGCGCATGTAGTCGACAAAGCACATGAAGGTGCCACCATAGGGGCGCACCCCGCCGTGCAGGGCCATGCCGTTCATGATCGCGGCCATGCCGTGTTCGCGGATGCCGAAGTGGATGTAGCGGCCGTCGCGGTTGTCGGGGGCGAAGACGCCCAGACCTTCGGTCTTGGTGTTGTTTGAGCCGGTCAGGTCGGCCGACCCGCCCAGGGTCTCGCCCATGATCGGGTTGACCACTTCCAGAACCTTCTGGCTGGACGCGCGGGTCGCCAGTTTCGGGGCCTCTTCGGTGAATTGCTTCTTGAGCGCCTTGATCGTGGCCGACAGTTTTTTCGGGGTCTGCCGGGCGAAGCAGCGGCTGAATTCCTCCTGCTTGGACTTCGGCAATTTCGCGAAGCGGCCATCCCAGTCGGCGCGGTCGGCGGCGCCGCGCTGGCCCAGGCTCTCCCACCAGGCCTTGACCTGCGGATCGACCTCGAAATCGCCCATGGGCGCGCCATAGGCTTCTTTCGTGGCGCGCAGCTGGTCGGCATCGGTCAGCGCGCCGTGGCCCTTGGCGGTGTCCTGAGCGGCATGGCCCAGCGCGATATGGGTCTTGCAGGCAATCATCGACGGGCGCGGATCGGCCTTGGCCGCCGTGATCGCCGCGTCGATGGCGGCCGGATCGTGGCCGTCGATTTCCTGCACGTGCCAGCCCGAGGCGGTGAAGCGCGCCGCCTGGTCGGTGGCATCGGCCAGGTCCACGCTGCCGTCGATCGTGATGTTGTTGTTGTCGAAAAAGACCACCAAGTGGCCCAGCTTCTGCATACCGGCCAGGCCGATGGCCTCCTGGCTGATGCCTTCCATCAGGCAGCCGTCCCCGGCCATCACATAGGTATGGTGATTGATGATCGCCTTGCCCCAGCGAGCACGCAGGGCCTCCTCGGCGATGGCAAAGCCCACGGAATTGGCCAGGCCCTGGCCAAGCGGGCCGGTGGTGGTCTCGACCCCCTCGAGATGGCCGTATTCCGGGTGCCCGGCGGTGCGGCTGCCCCACTGGCGGAAATCCTTGATCTGTTGCAGGGTCGCCTGCTTGTACCCGGTCAGGTAGAGCAGCGAATAGAGCAGCATCGACCCATGACCGGCCGAGAGGATGAACCGGTCCCGGTCGGGCCAGTTCGGCGCTTGCGGGTCGAACCGCAGGTGCTTGTCGAACAGGACGGTGGCGACATCGGCCATGCCCATGGGCATGCCGGAGTGCCCGGACTTGGCCGCGGCCACGGCATCGAGGGTCAGGGTGCGGATGGCAGCGGCGCGGGCCCAGTGGTCGGGATTGGCGCGGCGGAGGGCTTGGATATCCACGTGGGTCGTCCTTTTGATGACATGACTTGTTGGTGCGGTCATAGCAGGGCACCCCCCAAGATCAAGGCGCGGCTGCACGCAGGGTCAACGGTGCGCCGCAAGTTCTTGAAAACCGTGAGCGAGTGGCATTTGCCGACCCCCCGGGTATGTCATAGTCTTCATCCATGGCGCCGCGATTCGCCCCGCGCGGGGGCGGGCCGGCAGGCTGGCAGGAGCTTTGGACGGATCGTGGGCATGCGCGTCGGGCGCTGTCGTGTTCGCCGTCATGGACCGAGGCCCGGCAAGGCCGCGAGGAGAGGACGGGCAAATGAGCGAGATCGCGCAGTTCGAGACGCGGATATCTGCGGCCCTGGACCGCATCCGAACGGCGGCAAAGGCGGCGCATGCCGCCGGAGAGGTGCCGGACGAGGCCGTTGACCAGCCCACCGCGCCCGACGCTGCGTCAGCCCCGGCCGCGGCGACAGCGCAGGATGCCGACCTGGTCGAACTGCGCCGGCAACTGGACGAGGAACGCACCGCCAATGCCCAGTTGGAAGAACGCGTCAAGGCGCTCAAGCAGCGCCAGGACGGCAAGCTCAGCGACCTTGAGGGCGCGGTCAAGGCCGGGCGGAAGCGGGCCACGGAGATGGACCGGGAATTGCAGCGCCTGCGCCAGGTCAATGCCGAACTTCGCGAGATCAACGACCAACTGCGCCAGGCCGTCGAGGCTGGTCTCAGCGAGCCGCACCTCGTCAACAAGGCGATGATGGCCGAGCTGGATGCTCTGCGTGCCACTCGCGCGGCCGATGCCGCCGAGATGGACGCGATCCTGGGCGAGTTGCGCCCGATCCTGCAACAGGAGGCCGAGGATGCCGCAGGTTGAGATCACCATCGGCGGCCGCAGTTTCGAAGTGGCCTGCCAGGACGGCGAAGAGCATTTCCTCCGGTCCGCCGCCGCCATGCTGGACACCGAGGCGACGTCGCTCTCGTCACAGATCGGGCGGATGCCCGAAAGCCGTATGTTGCTGATGGCCGGTTTGCTGCTGGCCGACCGCACCGCCGCGCTGGAGGACAAGGCCCGCGCCGCAGAGAACGAGAGCGCCGAGCTGAAGGCCCGGCTGGACGCCTTGGAGGCCAACCCGCCCCAGCCCGAGCGCGTCGAGGTACCGGTGGTCCCCGAAGAGGTCACCGACACCCTGGCCGAACTGGCCGCCCGGGCCGAGGCGCTGGCCGAGGAACTGGAAGAACGGCACGACGCCTGACCGCCTGCTGGCTCAGCCCCTAGAGAACCCGAGACAGGAACGCCCGGGTGCGCGCCTTCCGCGGTGCCTCGAAGATCTGCGACGGCGGCCCCTGTTCGGCGATCTGTCCCGCGTCAAGGAAACAGATCTTGTCGGCCAGATCGGCGGCGAATTTCATCTCGTGGGTGGCCAGAACCATGGTCATTCCCTCGCCGCGCAACTGGCGCAGCACGTCGAGCACCTCGCCGACGAGTTCGGGGTCGAGCGCGCTGGTGATCTCGTCGAAGAGCATCAGTTCGGGGCGCATTGCCAGCGCCCGCACGATTGCCACCCGCTGCTGTTGGCCACCCGAAAGCTGGTCGGGATAATGCTGCATCCGATCGCCCAGCCCGAAACGGGCGAAAAGTGTCGCCACCTCGGGGCGCAGGTCCGCGCGTGTCCGGCCGTGCACCCGGCGCGGCGCGAGCATGACGTTTTCCTCGGCGGTCATGTGCGGGAACAGGTTGTAGGACTGGAAGACCATGCCGATACGCCGACGCACAGGGTCCGGGTCAAGACCGGGTTCGGAGATGTCCCGCCCGTCGAGCAGGATCGCCCCGTCGTCGATCGGTTCCAGCAGGTTGAGACAGCGCAGCAGTGTGGACTTGCCCGAGCCGGAGGCGCCGATCAGGCAGACCATCTCGCCGCGCGCCACCTCGAGCGAAACGTTATCGAGCACCATGTTGTCGCCAAACGCCTTGGTGACGGCCTGCATTTCCAGCATCAGGACCTCTCGCGGCGCTGCCGCGCCATCAGGTAATCGGCATAGCGCGTCGCCGGGATCGTCACGGCCAAGAATATCAGCGCCGCGCCCACGTAGGGCGTGAAATTGGCCAGCAGCGACTTGAAGACGCCGGCCTGCCGCAGCACCTCGACCGGCCCGATGAAGGACAGCAGCGCCACGTCCTTTTGCAGGGCGATCAGCATGTTCATGTTGGCGGGCACCACGCGGCGCACGGCCTGGGGCAGCACGACGAAGCGCATGGCATCGGCACGGCTCAGGCCCAGCGAGGCGGCCGCGGCACGCTGGCTGTCATGGACGGATTCGATTCCCGAGCGGAAGATTTCGGCGACATAGGCCGAATAGGTCAATACCAGTGCCACGGTGCCCCAGATATAGGGCGAGTTCCAGGGGCGCGGCAGGCCCAGCCCCGGGATGCCGAAGCCGATGAGGTAGACCACGAGGATCACCGGGATTCCCCGGAAAATGTCGGTGTAGAGAATGCCGAAGAGCTTGAGCGGAAAGAGCGCCGGGCTTCGTGCGTCGCGGGCCAGGGCCACGGCCAGGGCGATGACGGTGATCAGCGGCACCGACCAGGCAAAGATCGCGAGATCCCACAGGAAGGCCCGAACGAGGGTCGGGAAGGTCTGCGCGAAGACCTCTCCGTTGAAAAAGCTGCGATTGACGGCCTCCCAGCCGGGGGCCAGCGGGACCAGCGTGACGATGGCCAGCACCACCAGTGCCGTGCTGGCGGCGGCCACGAGCGTCGAGCGCCGCCGCACGCGCGCCTCGTAGGCCTCGCGCCGGGTCCGGCCCGCCGGAGCGGCGCCGGGCGCCGCCCCCTTGGTTTCCTGTTGCACTGGCAAAGGGTTATTCGATGACCGGCACGCCCGTCGCCGCGGCCAGCCATTCGGACTCGAGTGCGGCGAGCGTGCCGTCCTCTTCGAGCGCGATGATCGCTGCATCGACGCAGGTCTTGAGCGGGCTGCCGTCTTCGAGGACGAGGCCGAACTGGTCGGGGTTTTCGCTCATCGCGGGCGGAAACTGGCCCACCAGGACGCCGTCGTCCAGTGTGACGGCCGAAAGGTAGAGCGCCGTGGGCAGGTCGAACAGGCTGGCGTCGATCTGGTTGGCCTTCATGGCTTCGACCACGTCGGCACTGTCATCATAAAGCAGCAGCGAGTCCTCGGGCCCGATCAGGGTTTCGATCATCGAGGGCGCGGTCGTGCTGGCCGCGGCGCCCCATTTCAGCCCGCTCAGGCTGCTGAGGGTGTTCGTGGCCCCAGCGTCGGCGGTGGGCTGGCGTGTCAGCACGGCGGCGGCGGCGGAATAATACGGCACCGAGAAGTCGACGACCTTGTCGCGCGCCGCGGTGATCGAGAATTGCTGGAGATTGAAGTCGTAGTTCTTGGCCCCGGGCTGGATCGCCTGGTCGAAGGACGACCGGGTCCAGACCACTTGATCGTCGGAATATCCCATCTCGTTGGCCACGGCATAGGCCACGGACGCTTCGAAGCCTTCCTTGCTTTCCGGGTCGTTGTTCATGACCCACGGGTAATAGGCCGGGTTCCCGGTGGCGATGGTCAGCACGCCATCCTCGATGGTGTTGCCCGTGGTGCAGGCGTTCTGCGCCGTGGCGCCGCTGGCCGCCAGGGCCAGCGCGGCTGTGCCGGTCAGTAGCATGGTGCGATACATGGTCGTTTTCCCCTGATTGTCCTTGTGAAAGCAAAAGCCCGCAGGGGAAAAATGTCCAGCCCCGACCCCACCGGGCAGCACGCATTTCCGGTGGCGAACCGCGGCGGCGCCAAGGCGCAGTGCGCGCCGTGATCAGGACCGATCAGCCCGGATCAGGCGTTGGCGTCGCGGATCTTGTCGGCGGCATCCTTGTCGAAGGACACGCCGTTGTCCTCGAGCAGCTTGTCCAGTTCGCCCGACAGGGTCATCTCGGTGATGATGTCACACCCGCCGACGAATTCGCCCTTCACGTAAAGCTGCGGAATGGTAGGCCAGTCCGCATAGTCCTTGATGCCCTGGCGAATATCGTCGTCGGCCAGAACGTTGATGTCCGTGAACTCGACCCCCATGAAGTTGAGCACGCCGGCGACGCGCTGGGAAAAGCCGCACTGTGGCATGGATTTCGTGCCCTTCATGTAGAGCACCACGTCGTTGGCCTTCACGGTCTCGTCGATCCGGGTCTTGGAGTCGGTCATGATCTGTCGTCCTCTTCTTTCGATGGCATGGGGGTCTTGCCTGGCAGTGCGCTCAGGTCCTTTCCCTGTCCTTGTCGTCTGTTTCGTCTCTGTCGTCCTTGCCGCCGGTGTCGCTGGCAACCTCCGGGGTGGATTTCACCTCCGGATCGTTGAACTCGTTGGGATCGTAATCCTCGGGGTCGAAACTGTCATCGCTGTCGGCCAGGGCCGAGACGTGGGTCGTCCCGCTGTCCGCGTCATAAACCAGACCGTAATCGGAGGGCCCCTGGGACTTGAAACGTTTGTATTCGTGGATGCCCGCATAGAGGAAGGCCACCACGAAGGGCGACAGGATCAGGCCGGCGAGGAGGCGGGCTTCCATGGCGGGATTCCTCGCGTCACTCGGGGGCGCGGGTTGTCAGCGCCAGCGCGTGCAGGGCGCCGTCGGGGCCGTCCATCTTGCCCTTGAGCGCCGCGTAGACGGCACGCTGCTGCTGGACGCGGTTCATGCCCTCGAAACTGGCATCCACCACCTGCGCGGCGAAATGGGCGCCATCGTCGCCCTCGACCGTGATCTGCGCCTGCGGAAAGGCCTCGCGGATCATCTCCTCGATCTCGCCTGCGGTGATGGGCATGGGGCTCTCCTGTGCGACCTCGTTTCGCAAGATGTAGGCCGGTCGGTCCGTTCCCGCAAGGGCTGCAGGCGGGTTCGAAGGCTGTGCAGAAAGCCGTCGACCCGGGCCGGCAGCGGGCCGGTGGCCAATGCCGCGGCACGCGCGGCGGTCATCCGGTCGGGGCATAGGGCAGCGAGCAACTCCTCGCGGGTAGCCTGCTCCCGCGGGGTCAGGGGCAGCGTGTCGGCGGCCACCAACAGGCCCAGCAGGTCGTGCAGGCGCCGCAGGTGGCGAAAGGTATCCAGCATCGGCGCCAGCAGGTCGGGATCGTCGCGCCAGCTTGCACCGTCGAAAAGCGCGATGGTGCGCTGTCCGGCCCCCGCGCAATTGAACCGCACGCAGCCGGAAAAGCCCCGCGCGTCGAGGTCGGCGTGGATCGTGCAGGCATGGCCCGACAGGTTGGGGCAGGGCACCCCGGCAGGCTTGTCGATTGCAAAGGCCGCGCCCTTGTCCAGCGCCAGCCCGACACAGCACAGGGCGGCACATGCGTCGCAATCGGCCTCCAGCCGGGGCAGATCGAAGGTGCCGGGGTCCGATACCGGGCCCGGCATCGCCTAGCCCAGCCGTTCGGCGAAGGCGCCGCGATAAAGGGCGGAAAGCTCGGCCAGCGGGGCCTCGCTGGCACCGATGCGAACGGTCTCGCCGGCGAATCGGCCCACGGTTTCCAGCGCAACCCCGGCCCGCCCGGCGGCGACCATCAGCGCCTCGGCCTTGTCGAAACTGCAGGACACGAGGTAGCGACCCTGGTCCTCGCCGAAAAGCCGGGCGCTGTCGCCCGCGTCAAGGTGCAGGCCCACGCCCGCCGCCTCGGCCAACTCGAACGCCGCCAGCGCCAGTCCGCCGTCGGACAGGTCGGTGCAGACGTCGATCCAGGCGCGGTTGTCGCGGATGAAATCGCCGTTGCGCTTCTCGGCGTGCAGGTCCACCGGCGGGGCATCGCCTTCCGCGCGGTTGAAGACTTCGGCCAGCAGCGCCGACTGGCCAAGGTGGCCCGTCGTCTCGCCCACCAAGAGCGCGACATGCCCGTCGCGCACGAGGCCCCCGATCATGTCGTCGGCATTGTCGATCAGCCCCACGGCGCCGATGGTCGGCGTGGGCAGTATGCCCTCTCCGTCGGTTTCGTTGTAGAGCGAGACATTGCCCGACACGATGGGCATGTCGAGCGCGGCAACCGCCGCGCCGATCCCCTTGATGGCCATGACGAACTGGCCCATGATCTCGGGCTTTTCGGGATTGCCGAAGTTCAGGTTGTCGGTGCTGGCCAGCGGTTTCGCCCCCACGGCGGTCAGGTTGCGATAGGCCTCGGCCACGGCTTGCTTGCCGCCCTCGAAGGGGTTCGCCTTGACATAGCGCGGGGTCACATCGCTGGTGAAGGCCAGAAGCTTGTCGGTGCCATGCACGCGGGTGACACCGGCGCCCTGGCCCGGCGTGCGCACGCTGTCGGCCATCACTTGCGTGTCATATTGTTCATAAACCCACTGGCGCGAACAGTAGTTGGGCGAGGTGATCAGCGCGCGCAGCCCGTCGATGGGGTCCACGTTGACCACCTCGCCCATCTCGGCCGCAGGGGCTGGCGTCTCCCAGGGGCGGTCGTATTCGGGGGCCGACCCCGATAGCGTGGCCAGCGGCAGGTCGGCCTTGACCGCGTTGCCGTGCATAACGAGGAAGCGGTCCTCGGAAAGCGTCTCGCCGACGATGGCGAAATCCAGGTCCCACTTGTCGAAGACGGCGCGCGCCTCGGCCTCTTTTTCCGGGCGCAGCACCATGAGCATGCGTTCCTGGGATTCCGA
>NZ_DATFIP010000065.1:0-6235 GCF_035270045.1 Salibaculum sp. | reverse complement strand
CGACCTCGGGCGGCGTCTATTTCGGCATCAGCGCCGCCGATTGCGCGCGCATTGACGAGCACCAATCCACCGGCGCTGCGGTGCCGTCGCCCGACATCGCGGACATCGAGGCCCGTCACCGCATCGACCTGCTGGAAGGGGACGCGCAGCGCAGGTTCCGACGGAACTGCCAGATGGTCTTCCAGGATTCCTTTGCGTCGCTGAATCCCCGGCATCTCGTTGTCGATATCGTCGGGCGACCGCTGAGGGTCTACAAGGAGGCCTCGGGTGCCGAACTGACCGAGCGGGTGGTGTCCCTGCTCGAAATGGTGGGCCTGGGCCGGCATCACCTCTACCGGTATCCGCACCAGTTTTCCGGCGGCCAGCGGCAGCGCATCTCGATCGCGCGGGCCCTGGCTCTCGATCCGGAACTTATTGTTCTCGACGAACCGACCTCAGCTCTCGACGTCTCGGTTCAGGCGCAAATTCTTAATCTCCTCAATGATTTGCAGCGTGATAACAATCTCGCCTACCTGTTCATCACCCACGACCTGGCCGTGGTCCAACACATGGCTGACCGGCTGGTCGCGATGTACCTCGGCAGAGTGTCGGAGACCGGTGAGACGAAGACCGTGTTCGATGACCCGCAGCACCCCTATACGCTTGCGCTGATGGCCGCCAAGCCTGACTTGACAGACGAAGACGGTGCCAAGCTCCAGGCTCTCGAGGGCAACATACCCGATCCGGCCCGGCCGCCCCAGGGATGCCGATTCCACACCCGCTGTCCGGTAGCCACGCCGATCTGCGGATGGGAAATCGACGATGTGGTCCGTTGGCTCGAGGAGAGCCCGGGCATGTTCGATACCTTGGCGGGCGTCGAGCGGATGAGCGCATTTGATGCCTCGCTGCGGTTCTCCGACACGGGCTCGGCCGAGCGGCTGGCCGGGGCCTTGCGGTCCCCTGCCATGCCCGCCGCGATGCAGCGCGCGATGGAGGAATTGTCGATCGACGGTGCTTCCGTACGGATCCGCTTCCAAGCGGTGGACGAGGTTCAGCTGACCGACCGTGGATCCGACCACAATGTCGCCTGCGTCCTCGACCCCAGCAAAGACTGAAAGACAGGAGTGAGCTCGATGACGCTTGAGATCGACCCCGAGAAGGTTGTGCTGACAGAGACAGTGGACGGACGAGAGGTCCACCTGATGTATCTGGAGACATGGGATGGCCTCTATGCCCCGATCGGCCTGTCAAAACCCCCGGGCGATGGGCCGTTCCCGACCGTCCTGCTCGCCTCCGGAAATGGCGGCGAGGGAATGGCGTGGGTCCGCGATGCCGTTCGGACCCGAGGCTACACCATGCAAAGGCTCGTCGACGCAGGCTATGCCTGCGCCTGGTTGCGGTATCGGACCGAGGTCGAGCTGGGCTACAACAACGGCGGTCCGTTCGTGCGTGACGGGCGGCAGGGTCGGGAGATGTTCAATCGCTCGCCGCTCGAATACGAGGACGAGATTGCGATCATCGAGCAGGTCAAGGCGCTGCCCTACGTCGATCCCGACAGGATCGGCCTGATCGGGATGAGCCACGGCGGCGAGATGATCTTCAAGCTGACTTCGGAATACCACGGCGTCCGCGCTGCCGTCGCCAGCGAGCCCGCCAATCACGAATTCTTGGCCCTGAACCCCGACAACACGGCATTCGTCAACGAAGAGACCCAACTGCGCAATATAGAGGACATGCAGATGGCGGAGGTGGAGAAGGTCCGCGGTCGCATCGATATGGATCTCGCGCGTCAGCGGATTTCGACCATAAAGACGCCCATTCTCGTGACTGGCCGGGATGAGGACCATCTTCAGGGCATCTTCCGTACGAGTTTTGAGCTGCTGGAAGAGGCGGGCAAGGACGCGGAGTGGTTCAGCGTCGATCACGACCTGCACGGATACATCTACCCTGTCCGGCGCGCCGATGGCAGTTATGATCTCAATGACGTCCAGGTGGCCGCAATCGATCGCACGATCGGCTATCTGGACAGGCATCTCAAAGCCTGATCCCGTCAGTCGGTCTGCAACACGGACCGTCCCGAAGAGTGACCGTCGTCGTCTTTGGCATCGAGGAGGCGCAGGACTTCGGCAGCTGCGCGCCGTGCATCTTCCTTGGCGGCGCGTTCCGCGTCTTCTGCATCGCCGGCCTTGATTGCATCCACCACTTTCCGGAGATTTCGGACGCTTTCGACTGACCGCCCCGCCGAGCGCATTGGATGCGTCAGCCCCATCGCGCGCCACCGCCAGATCTGAGCAAGGACGGTGCCAAGCATCTTGGACAGTATCTGACTGCGCGCCCCCGTGTGCATCGCGTCATAGAAGTCGTTCTTTGCGGCGAGGATCGAACGCGGATCCCCTTCCTTGTAGGCCACCTCAACGGCCTCGAGAGCCCTTTCGAGATCCGCGATCCGGTCCGGATCGTTCTGCTCCGCGAAAGATCGTGCCGCGAGGCCTTCGAGTGCCTCTCGGATGCGGTAGAGTTCCCTTGCTTCGCCCACGGTCAAGGCGCGCACGACTGGACCCTTGTTCGGAATGAGCCTGACCAGGCCTTCCGCTTCGAGCTGACGGAGGCTTTCGCGCAGGACCGTGCGAGACACGCCCAGCATCTCGGTCAACTCACGCTCGGTCAGGCGCCTGCCCGGGGCGAACCGTCCCTCGATTATCTCGGTGCGTAACGCCTTGAGAACCTGCTCTCGGACTGGAGCTGCGGAGCGGATCAGATTCATCTTGGCTTCCATCCGGCTTCCTTTAGCGCGGTTCGCGTCACGAAGCTACTGAGGACGGGATAGATTTCGGGTCATAGGTGGTGCGGGGCCTTCACCGAGCGGGAGTGCCGATCGTGGTGGTCATCTCGCCAAGTCCTTCGATCTCGATCACGCAGACGTCGCCGGGCGTCAGCATCCCGACGCCTGCCGGCGTCCCCGTCATGACGAGATCGCCGGGGCGCAGGTTCAGCATCTTCGACAGTATCGAGATAACCTCCTGCGGCTTCCAGATCATCTCGTTGAGGTTTCCATCCTGGCGTTGCTCCCCGTTGACACTGAGGCGGATGTAGCCGTCCGAAGGGTGGCCGACTTCCGCCACCGGATGCACGGGTCCGATGATGGCAGAGTTGTCGAAGCCTTTTCCCATGTCCCACGGGCGTCCCTGATCGCGGGCGAGGATCTGGATGTCGCGGCGGGTCAGGTCGTTGCCGAGCGCATATCCCCAGACGTGATCAAGGCTGTCCTCCACCGCGATATCGCATCCGCCGGTGCCGATCACGGCGACCAGTTCAGCCTCGTATGCCAGGTTGTCAGTGCCGGGCGGATAGGGGATTGTCTGGCCCCCATCGACCACAGCATCCGCGGGTTTGGTGAAGAAGAAGGGCGGGTCCCGGTCATCCATGCCCATCTCGCGAGCATGGGCCGCGTAGTTTCTCCCGACGCAGAAAATGCGCCGCACGGGCATCCTTTTCGCCTGTCCGGCGACGGCAATGGAGGCGGGTTCAGGCGGATCTAGAACATAGTCCATAAGGGCTTTCCATGTCGTGTCGGGGTATTCGGTCGGGCTTATGACGCGAATGGTTGCCAAGTTGTATGACAATTTTCGTGATGGCGACAAGCGCGATCGTCCGAGCCACAAATCGCATGGTGCATTCGGAAAACATCTGTGCAATGTTCGGAAAGAGATTGTCATACAATCTTGGCGCGGAGGTGCGCTTAAGGGCAGGGGGGAGAATGGAAGAGAGATTCACGTCGCCGTACTGGGAGGATATCTGCAGCAGTCTCGACGATTCTCGGACCTTCAACCGCATGCGTGAGACGCCCTATTACCGCGATGCGGTGTATCCGCAGTTTTCGCGTCAGGAGTATGAACGCCGGTTTGCCGCAATGCGTGAACTGATGGTCCGTGAGGGCCTGGATGTGTTGATCTGTCCGGGCGGACCGAGCCATTGGAGCTTCGGCGGCGCTATGCTCTGGCTGTCGGGCCATTGGGAATGGCACAGTCTTGCCGCTTACGTCGTCTTCCCGCGAGAGGGTGAGCCGACGTTGATCTACGACCGCGGCGGGACCCATATCGAGGCGGTTCGGCGGGAGGTTTCCGCCGCGATCTCGGACGTTCGGTCGGCCCGGGGCGGGCAGCATGCGGTCGTCATGGCCGAGCGGATAAGAGAGCTTGGGCTTCAGTCGGGTCACATCGGGTTGGTGGAGATCGATGCACGAAACAAGGACTACATGCCGGCGAATCAGTTTCTATCGCTGAAACGGGAACTTCCGGAGTCCGAGGTCATCTTCACCGAAGGGTTCATGCACGAGCTTGTCGTGGTGCACAGCGATGAGGAGTTGGACTGCGTGCGCCACGCCGGAAGGCTTTGCACCAATGCTATGAAGGCCTTGGCCGATGCCGCACGCCCGGGCGCGACAGAGCAGGATCTGCGGGCCGCAGCAGGGGCGGCGATTCTCGAGGGCGGGGGCGACATCGACTTTCTCATCATCGGGTCCACGCCGATGGCAGAACCGGCGATGGTCTTCGGCAATCCTCGCCCGTCGAAACGGGTTCTTCAGGACGGCGACATCATCATAATGGAGTTGGCGGCCGGGTATCGTGGCTACTCTGCGCAAATCGGCACGCCCATTTGCATCGGTCGACCACCCGAATGGGTTCAGAAGTTCTGGGACGAGATCGCCAAGCCTGGATATGAGCGTGTCGCGGCAGCTATAGCGCCCGGCCGTCTCACATCGGACATGCAGGTCGCCGCGCAGTTCTTTCGTGAAAAGGGCGTCCAGTCCCGACCGATCGTCACCCACGGAATCGATTTCGTGTCGGACGGACCGCATGTCTTTGTGGACAGGACGCAAACAACCAAGGACGACGACGTTCTCAGACCCGGCATGGTGCTTATGCCCGAGCCGAACCCGATCAGTGCGGATGGTCGTCTGGGCATGTTCGTCGGCCACACCGTCATCGTTACGGAAGATGGTCACGAATGCGTCGATGAATGGCCCCTCGACCTCATTGTCGTGTGATGAGTGTCGTTGGTCAACTGCCGGCCAGGAAGGTTGTGCAATCGATTGCAAAAGTGCTAGGCTCGGTACAACAAGTTTCGGGGAGGAACTAATCATGAAGCTGGCCGTCAGCGAAAACGCTGATCAGATCGGGCGCAACCGACCGGCTGCCGATGACGCGCAGCCGGTCATCGTCGCCAAGAACCTCACCGTCGGATACAAGCTGCACCGCGAGCGCAAGCTTCTGACCGCGTTGCGCGACATCACCATCACGATCAACAAGGGCGAATTCGTCTGCCTGCTTGGTCCTTCGGGATGCGGGAAGTCGACCTTCATCAATGCGATCTCGGGGATCGTGCTGCCATGGGAGGGCTCCATGGAGGTGGCGGGGAAACCCGTGACCGGTCCGGGGCCGGACCGGGCGATGGTCTTTCAAGACTATGCCCTGATGCCGTGGCGGACCGTGGAATCGAACATCCGAATGCCGTTTGAATTTCAAAACCTTGGCCTGTCCAGCAAGGAAATCAACGAGCGGATCGCGCGGTATCTCGACCTCGTCGAACTCACGGGATTCGAGAAATCCTACCCCTACGAGTTGTCGGGTGGCATGCGTCAACGCGTCGGAATCGCTCGGGCGCTGGTGACCGAGCCCGACATACTGCTGGCGGACGAACCCTTCGCTGCAATTGATGCGATGACGCGCGAAGCAATGCAGATGGAGCTCGAGCAATTCGTCGGCAATACCAAGCAGACGGTCGTCTTCATCACCCATTCGATCGACGAGGCGCTCATCCTGGGAGACCGGATTGCCGTCATCTCGCGCCGGCCGGGGCGCATCAGGGAAATCATCGACGTGAACCTGCCGAGGCCACGCTTCGGCGGCGATGTGAAGTCTCTTCCGGAATACGCCGAGCTGCGGGACCGCATCTGGGACCTTGTTAAGGATGAGGCGCGCATGGGCGCCCACGGGGAGGACTGATGGCAGATTCCGAGCACCACGCACCACAGCATTCGGGCGAATTCTCGGATGCCGACCGGATCAGGGACGTCAAGATATCCTTCGGATCCGTTTGGGACCAATATGGAACCTGGGCGGTCACGGTCGCCAACTTGACGATTTTCTTCAGCCTATGGGAACTCTTCGCCCGTTCGGGCGCGGTGAACCCGGTCTTTTTCCCCACCGCGTCGGGCATGTTCTCGACCCTCTTCGAGGGGCTGACCGCGCGGGCG
>NZ_DATFIP010000064.1:0-12872 GCF_035270045.1 Salibaculum sp. | reverse complement strand
CCGAACGGCGTCATCCAGTCGATCCGCCGCCCCTGCTCGGCCCAGAACCCCTCCGGATCCGAAACCGAGGCCGCGTACATCTCATCGTAACGCGCCGCATCAACATGCGCCCGCGATACAGTCGCGTCAGAAGGCGGGTGGCTCGGGGTCAGGGATTCATCGGGTGTCATGGTGTCCTCCTCACGTCTCGCCGGGGCCGCGCCCCGACATGGCGGGGCGGACAGTGGCTTGGCGACGTCATACACAATTCTTGTAAATGACGGGACTTGGGTATCGGTTCTGCTTGTGTTTCTTGTAAATTGCTTTTGCGTGACGGCTCATCTTGCGTAAAGAATTTTGCAATTGACGGTTTCCCCTTGTTTTCCCGAACAGAGTCAACCGTGCGCCGTGCCGGTCGCGCGCCGTGGCCGTATACAATGGCATACTGTTAGCGCCCAAACTGCCGCCGCCGTGACCTGTGGCAAATTGTCGAGGCAGGGGTCCGGGCCGTGACCGCGCCGAATCGAGTCGGTTTCGAGGTGTCGCCGCAGCCCTCGTGCGTCAGGTCACCGAGGACCAGAGAACATGGCCGGCCATGTAGATAACGACCAGCGATCCGATGCTGTAGAACGTGGCGCGAAGCTCGTGCGACCACTGGCGCGCATAGGCCAGAAAGTGGGCAAGCCGGGCCAGCACGAAGCCGGCGAAAAGCACCTGTGCCAGCGCGAGCGGTGGATCGACCAGGACGAAGAGCAGCCCGGTCGCCCAGAACGCGGGAATGTTCTCGAGATCGTTCCGGTGCATCCGGCGGGACCGGTCGACATAGTCGTCGGGCGCCAGTTGCGACGGGTCGGGCGCGGGGTTGATCGGGCCCGGGCGCAGGTCCTCGGGGCTGGCCCAGCCGCCGCGGACACGCATCATCCGGGCAACCGTCATCCAGCCCTGCCCCATGACCTTGAGCACCATGAGCGCGGCGGCAACGGCATAGGCGGCAAAGACCGGGTTCTCGAGGGTCAGCAGGGGCATGGCATTTTCGACGGTTTACCTACCAAAGGTAAGGAAATAACTTACCGATGGTAAGCCGTCAAGAGGAGCCCATGCCCGACCCTGCCCCCCGAGATCGTATCCTGGCCATTGCCCATGACCTGGTGGTGTCACGGGGGCCTTCGGCGGTCACCTTCGACGCCATCGCGCGGCGGCTGGGGCGGACCAAGCAGGCGGTGATCTACTGGTTCCCGACCAAGCGGGACCTTCTCGCCGCGCTGTTCCTGCCCGCGCTGGAGGCCGAGGCCGAGGCGGTCATCGCCGCGCTGGACGGCGCCGAGGGCCGGGCGGAGGCCATCGAGCGGGCGCTGCGGGCGCTGGCCCGGTTTCACCTGGCCGACCTCGACCGTTTCCGGATGATGTATCTTGCGCCGCAAACCAGCCGCGGACGGCCGGGCGAGCGTGGCCTGGTCAGTCAGGTGCACCCGGTCACGGACAGGCTCTACGGGGTGCTGGCCCGGCACCTGGACCCGGCCGACCCGGACGGTGCACGAGCCGAGGCACTGGCCCTGCACGCGGCGCTGCTGGGACTGATGACGATGCAGGGGCTGGCCACGGCGCTGGAGGACCCCCTCAAGCACGATGCCGAGACCCTGACCGAGGCGCTTGTCGCGGCACTGACGCGGGCCTGATCCGGGCCGTCTATCCCAGCGGGCAGGGCGTCACGTCGACGTCGATGACGACGCGGGTCTCGGGGCCGAAGGTCACGCCGCTCATGTCGATGAAGAGCTGGCCCCCTTCGGTAAAGAGCGCACCGTCGGACAGGGGGGCGGTGGAGCGGTTCATGTTCTGCGCAACACCGTCGAACAGCACGCACTCGGTCAGGAAGTCGAGGACATAGCCGTTGAACTCCAGCACCGGAAAGCGGGCCTTGGGCATCTCGGGGTAGGTGATGACGACACTGCGCGCGCGGATGTCGATGATCGCGGGGACCACGTCCCAGCCGTTCTGCACCCCCTCGGGCCCCAGCCCGTATTCCACCGCGTCCGAGACCCGGGCGGGGTGGCGCCGGCCGACGAAAATCGGCGTTTCGCGATCTTCCCAGGCGCGGGTGCCGAAGGTGACGTCGCGCCCCATGAGCCCCTCGGCCTCGGCCGGGGCCGCCGTGACGCCGAGCGCCAGGACGGCCAGCGCGGCTTTCACGCCGCCAGGCCCTTGGTGCCGAGGTCGAGGTATTTCCGGCGGCGCGCGGCGCGCAGGTCGTCCCCGCTCTTGGCGTCCATCTCGGCCAGCATCACTCGGATCGCCTTGCCGACGCTCTCCATCGCCTTGGTCTTGGCACGGTGGGCGCCGCCCAGCGGTTCGCGAATGATCCGGTCGCAGATGCCCAGTTCCTGCAGGTATTGCGCCGTCAGTCGCAGGGCCTCGGCGGCCTCGCGCATCTTGTCGGCGTCTTTCCACAGGATGCTGGCGCAGCCTTCGGGCGAGATCACCGAGTAGACCGAGTGTTCCAGCATGGCGACACGGTTGGCTGTGGCGAGGGCCACGGCCCCGCCGGAGCCGCCCTCGCCGATGATGACGCTGACCAGCGGCACGCGCAGGGCCAGGCATGTCTCGGTCGCGCGGGCGATGGCTTCGGACTGGCCGCGTTCCTCGGCCCCCTTGCCGGGATAGGCGCCCGGGGTATCGACAAGGGTGATGACCGGCAGCCCGAAGCGGTCGGCCAGCTCCATGAGCCTGATCGCCTTGCGATACCCCTCGGGCCGGGCCATCCCGAAATTGTGGGCGATGCGCGACTTTGTGTCATGGCCTTTCTCGTGGCCGATCACCATGACCGGCCTGTCGTCCAGCCGGGCCAGCCCGCCGAGCACGGCGTAGTCGTCGGCAAAGTTCCGGTCCCCCGCGAGCGGTGTGTACTCGGAAAAGAGCGCCTCGATATAGTCCCAGCAGTGCGGACGTTCGGGGTGGCGCGCCACCTGACATTTGCGCCAGGGCGTCAGGTCGGCATAGAGACTTTGCAGCAGGTCGGCGGCCTTCTTGTCGAGGGCCTGGGCCTCGGCTTCGATGTCCATTCCCTCGTTCGCGCGGCCCATCGCGCGCAGTTCGGCCGCCTTGCCCTCGATTTCCGCGAGGGGCTTCTCGAAGTCGAGATAGTTGGTCATGGGACACCCTTTGCCAAGCCTGCGCCCATATAGAGGCGCATGACGGCGGGATGCAACGGGGCTCGGGTCCGGTGACGGGACCCGCGTATCAGGGCGACCTGCGCGGATGCTTGCCGCGATCCGTGTCAGCCCGCGATCATCTCGGCCTGGCGCACGATGACCTCGGCCTGCTTGATGGATGCGATATCGACCAGCCGGCCCTTGTGGACAGTCGCTCCTTCACCGCGGGCCTTGGCCTCCTCCATCGCGGCGAGTATCTCGCGCGCCTCGGCCACGGCTTCGTCAGAGGGGGTGAATACCAGGTTGGCCAGGGCGATCTGCTTGGGGTGGATGGCCCACTTGCCCACCATGCCCAGCGTGGCAGAGCGTCGCGCCTGGGCGATGTAGCCGTCATCGTCCGAGAAGTCCCCGAACGGCCCGTCCACGGGCAACACGCCGTGGGCGCGGCAGGCGGCGACGATGGCGGCCTGCGCCCAGTGCCAGGGATCGGACCAGTGTTTGCGGCCTTCGTGCAGCATGTAATAGTTTTCCTGCGTGCCGCCGATGCCGGTCGTGGCCATGCCCATGGAGGCGGCGAAATCCGCGGCGCCAAGGGACATCGCCTGCATGCGTGGGCTGGCGGCGGCGATTTCCTCGACATGGGCGATGCCGGCGGCGCTTTCGATGATGACCTCGAAGCCGATCGGCTTCTGGCGGCCCTTGGCGGCCTCGATCGCCGTGACCAGCGCATCGACCGCGTAGATGTCAGAGGCATTGCCAACCTTGGGGATCATGATCTGATCCAGCCGGTCCCCCGCCTGTTCCAATAGGTCGACCACGTCGCGATACCACCAGGGGGTGTCCAGCCCGTTGATGCGCACCGAGAGGGTCTTGGTGGCCCAGTCCATGTCGTTGATGGCCTGGATGACATTGGCGCGGGCCAGGTCCTTGTCCCCGGGGCTGACCGAATCCTCCAAGTCGAGGTTGATCACGTCGGCGGCGCTGGCGGCCATCTTGTCGAAAAGCTTGGTGTTGGAGCCGGGGCCGAACAACTGACAGCGGTTCGGTCGGGCGACCGGGGCGGGTTGCAGGCGAAAGGACATGGTCGGCTCCTTCAGGTAAGTATATTTCGTATTTGTTGCTTTGGTAGGTATATTCTTGCGCCTTGTGCTGCAAGGGCGAATTCGCAGGTGCAGCATTGCGCGTTCGGGGGCGTATGACTTCCCGTCTCTGCAAGAATCCTGCGTCGAATGGCGAAACGGGGTGTTCTGTTTCGCAGTAGAGCCCCTGAACGCGCGAATTTCGAATCCACTTGGGTCCGGGGCGTGCTTCGATAGGGTGGCATCATCGGAGGTTCGACATGATTCCCACCCCCTATCTTCTTTTCCTGGGCGACGCGCCGGATCAACTGGCTGCCAAAGTGGCCATCGGAATAAAGGATTGGCGCCCGGAAAACGCGGTCGGCCAATTGCGACTGCGCGGTTGCAAGGCCGACCTGGGCCTGGCCGACATGACACTGGACGAGGCCCGCGCCGCCGGGGCACAAACACTCGTGATCGGTGTGGCCAATCGCGGGGGCGTCATCAGCGACGCCTGGAAGAAGGTACTGATCGAGGCCCTTGATATGGGGTTCGACATTGCCAGCGGGTTGCACAACCTGTTGCGCGATGACCCCCAGCTTGCCGCCGCCGCAGGGCGCGCGGGGCAGGAATTGCACGATGTGCGGGTGCCCTCTGTCAGCTATCCCATTGCCGAGGGCCAGAAACGCAAGGGCAAGAGGTGCCTGGCCGTGGGCACGGATTGTTCGGTGGGAAAGATGTACACCGGCCTGGCCATGGATGCCGAGATGCGCAAGCGGGGCCTGAAATCCAGTTTTCGCGCCACCGGCCAGACCGGGATACTGATCACAGGGCGCGGCGTGCCGCTGGACGCCGTCGTCGCCGATTTCATGGCCGGGTCGGTGGAATACCTGACCCCTGACAACGACGCCGATCACTGGGACCATATCGAGGGGCAGGGCAGCCTGTTTCACGTATCCTATTCCGGTGTGACCATGGCGTTGATCCACGGGGGGCAGCCCGATGCCCTGATCCTGGCCCATGAACCCACGCGGAAACACATGCGCGGCCTGCCGGGTTATGCGTTGCCCTCGCTCGAACAATTGCGCGACACGGCCCTGCCGCTGGCGCAGGTCGCCAACCCGGCGTGCAAGGTCATGGGCATTTCGGTCAATACCGCCGCCATGTCCGAACAGGCCGCGCTGGACTGCCTTGCCCAGGTCGAGGATCGCATGGGCCTGCCTGCCGCCGATCCGTTCCGGCAGGGCGCGGGGCGGCTGGTGGATGCGCTGCAGGATATCTAGGGCCCGTCACGCGGCCCGGCCTGCGCCGCCGAGGTCATTGGCCAGCATGAAGGGGTAGACATGTCATTGAGCGTCACACGAGACCGGTTTCGGCTGGCCGAAGTTTTCACCATCGCGCGTGGCAGCCGGACAGAGGCACAGGTGCTGACCGTCCGGGTGACCCGCGAGGGCGTGCAGGGGCAGGGAGAATGCGTGCCCTACGCCCGCTATGACGAAACGCTCGACAGCGTCGAAGCGCAGATCGCGGGCCTGCCCGAGGATATCAACCGCCACGACTTGCAGGATGCCCTGCCCGCCGGCGCGGCGCGCAACGCGGTGGATTGCGCGCTGTGGGACTGGCAATCCAAGAGCACCGGCGCGCCGGTCTGGCAACTGGCCGGCTTGCCGAAGCCGAAGCCTTGCGTCACGGCCTTTACCCTGTCGCTGGATGCCCCCGACAAGATGCAGGTGGCGGCGGCGAAACATGCCGAGCGCCCCCTCTTGAAAATCAAGTTGGGCACGCCCGACGACATGGCCCGGCTGGAGGCCGTGCGCCGCGGTGCGCCCAAGGCGCGGATCATCGTCGATGCCAACGAGGGCTGGACGGCAGAAGTCTATGCCGAGCTGGCGCCGCATCTTCTGCGGCTGGGCGTGCAGATGGTGGAGCAACCGCTGCCCGCCGGGGCCGACGACATGCTGGCCGAGATCGAGCGCCCCTTGCCGGTCTGCGCCGATGAAAGCTGCCATGATCGGGCCAGCCTGCCGGCGCTGGCGGGCAAGTATGACATGGTGAACATCAAGCTGGACAAGACCGGCGGATTGACCGAGGCCCTTGCCCTGCGCGATGCCGCACGAGAGGCTGGCTATGCCGTCATGGTGGGCTGCATGGTCGGCTCGTCGCTGGCCATGGCGCCCGCGGTTCTGGTCGCGCAGGGGGCCGAGATCGTGGATCTGGACGGACCGCTCCTTTTGGCCGAGGATCGCGATCCGCCCTTGGGCTATGAGACTGGCGCGGTGCAGCCCGCGGCGCCCGAGCTCTGGGGGTGAGGGCTATTTCACTCGCGCCCGGGCTGCGCTATGTCGCGGCGAGACCACGCGTCAATTGCCCGACCGTCCCGCAATAAGGAGTGCCCCATGCCCCGCACCGTATATGTAAACGGCGACTACCTGCCCGAGGGCGATGCCAAGGTTTCCATCTTCGACCGAGCCTTTCTGATGGCCGATGGGGTCTACGAAGTTACCAGCGTGCTTGATGGCAAGCTGATCGACTTTGATGGACACCTGGCGCGGCTGGAACGATCCCTGTCGGAACTGGATATCCAGAAACCCGACTGCTTTGACGACCTGCTGGAGATTCACCGTGAACTGGTGCGAGTCAACGACATTGGCGACGGCATGGTTTACCTGCAGGTGACGCGCGGTGCCGCCGAGGATCGCGATTTCGCCTTTCCCGACCCGGAGGTGGTGAAGCCCACCGTGGTCCTGTTCACCCAGTCCAAGCCGGGGCTTGCGGACAGCCCCGCGTCGAAGAAGGGGATCAAGGTCATCTCGATCGAGGATATCCGCTGGGGCCGCCGCGACATCAAGACTGTGCAACTGCTCTACCCGTCGATGGGCAAGATGATGGCCAAAAAGGCCGGGGCCGACGATGCCTGGATGATCGAGGACGGCCACGTGACCGAGGGCACCAGTAACAACGCCTATATCGTAAAGGGCGACACGATCGTAACGCGGCAGCTGTCAAACGACATCCTTCACGGGATCACCCGCGCCGCCGTGCTGCGCTTTGCCCGCGAGGCGCAGATGAAGGTGGAGGAACGGAACTTCACGATTGACGAGGCCAAGGACGCGGACGAGGCCTTCGTCACCTCGGCCTCGACCTTCGTGATGCCGGTGGTGCAGGTCGACGAGGCCGTGCTGGGGGACGGCACGCCGGGGCCTGTGTCACGCCGCCTGCGCGAAATCTACGTGGAGGAAAGCCGCAAGACGGCGGTGTGAGGGGCGTGCTGGGTCTGTTGGGGTGAACCTGGCTTGATGGCCGATTGGCTGCGGTGACCGTTGCCCGCCCGAAAAAGACATGGGCCGACGATGCGGCGGGTGTTCGGGTTTGAGCCCACCTCAGATCATCTCCGCGCGGAACAAGGCCTAAGGCCGCCGCGCATCGCCGACGCGCCCCTACGCGGCGGCGATTTGCCCGGGCTGCGCGAATCACTCCGGTTCTTTTCAGACTTGGCTGACATAAAGTGCTCAGACCCAACGCAGCATCGCCACCGCGCGCGTCGGCGATGCGCGGCTCGAGCCAATGTCTGCTCCATGCCGCAAGATTGTCAGCTATGATGCCGCTTTGCAAAGCCGCCGCCCAGCGCAAAGCTGCCATTCCTGAGGGGCCCGCGACGTGGCCTTTGACGCGCGACGTAACGCGCCGCCCCTATTCCCCGACGTTTTCCTTGAACGCCTTTTCGAAGGCCGCCTGTTTCTCGGGGCTGGCCTCGGTCTGGCTCTGCGCCTTCCAGTCGGCGTAGGGCATGCCGTAGAAGGCCTCGCGGCCTTCGTCCTTGGTCATCTCGATGCCGCGCGCGTTGGCGGCCTCCTGGTACCAGCGGGACAGGCAGTTGCGGCAGAACCCGGCCAGGTTCATCATGTCGATGTTCTGCACGTCGGGGCGATCTTCCATCAGGTGTTTCTGCAACCGGCGAAAGGCGGCGGCCTCGAGTTCAAGGCGGGTCTGGTCGTCGATCTGGGTCATGCGGTCCTCGTGTCTTGCTGGTCCATCAGGTGCAGGGCCTGCGTCAGGATCGGGGCCAGTCTTTGGGCCCAGTGCGCCTGCTGCTCGGGCGTCACGATCAGGTCGTTGCGCAGCTCGATCAGGGCGTTCGGGCGACCCTTTTGCAGGGCATGGCGATCCACCGAATCCCCCGGCAGGTGGCCGGCGTAGGGTTCATTGTCTCCGACGCAAAGGTCGGGGTCCGCGCGCAGCAAGTCAAGAAGCGGGTCCGACAGGCGCCGGTCCGCTTCGTGCAGGATGCCGACATGCCAGGGCCGCGGGTGGCGCCCGGTCAGCCGGGGCGTGAAGCTGTGAACGGCGACCAGCACGGTGTCGTCATAGCGGCCCGCGGTCTCTTCCAGCGCATTGTGATACGGTTCGTGAAAGGCGTCGATCCGGCGCTTTTTCTCGGCGGTATCCGCATGTCGGTTGGCGGGAATCACCGTCCCGTCGTAGAGCTTCATCAGGACGGTAGGATCGTCCGTGCCACGGTTCGGGTCGATCACGAGGCGCGAGAAATTCGACAGCACCGCCGGGGCGTCCAGCAAATCAGCCAGCGCCCGCGTCACCCCTGCCGCGCCCACGTCATAGGCGATGTGACGCTCCATGTCGGGGGCTGCAAGGCCCAGGTCGCCACCGCCGACACTGGGTGGGACGGTGTTCGTTGCATGGTCGCACGAGATGACCCAGCGCGACCGGCGCCCGGCCCCGTGCAGGTGGAACGGCTGATAGGTCATGAGCGGCACCGGGCGGCTGTCATTGTCATGTCATTCCACTTAGGACAGTTGAGGCCGGAAGTGAAATGCGCAATAAGGGCGATGACCCGTTAGCGTTAACTCCGGCTGCGCCGGGCGAGGTCAGTACCGCACCGGCCCGCCGGGGTGCCCGCAGCCGATGAAAGGCCAGACATGAGACGCCACCGCAATGTAAAGATCGTCGCCACCCTCGGGCCGGCTTCGAATGACTACAAGATGATCCGCGCCCTGCACGAGGCGGGCGCAGACGTGTTCCGCCTGAACATGAGCCACGGAAGCCACGACGAGATCCGCGAACGCCACGCCGTGATCCGCAAGGTGGAAGAGGACATGGGCAATCCAATTGCCATCCTGGCGGACCTGCAGGGGCCGAAGCTGCGCGTCGGCACCTTTTCCGATGACGGCGGCGAGGACCTCAAAGAGGGGCAGGCCTTTCGCCTGGACCTTGACGAGACGCCCGGCGACGCCACCCGCGTGCAATTGCCCCACCGCGAGATCTTCGACGCGCTGGAACCGGGGGCGCATCTTCTGGTCAACGATGGCAAGATCAAGTTGCGGGTCCGCGATTGCGGGCGCGATTTCGCAGATTGCGAAGTCGTGGTGGGGGGCACAATCTCCAACCGCAAGGGCGTGAACGTGCCCGACGTGGTGCTGCCCGTGGCGGCTCTGTCCGAGAAGGACCGCAAGGACCTGGAATTCGTCTGCGACCTCGGTGTCGACTGGCTTGCGTTGTCCTTCGTGCAGCGCGCCTCGGACGTGGAGGAGGCGCGTGCGCTGGCCAAGGGCCGTGCAGCGATCCTGTCGAAGGTCGAGAAACCGGCGGCGGTGAACAATTTCGAGTCCATCCTCGAAGCCTCGGACGGGATCATGGTCGCCCGCGGCGACCTGGGCGTGGAACTGCCGGTGCAGAACGTGCCGCCGATCCAGAAACGGCTGGTGCGAAAATGCCGCGGCGCCGCCAAGCCGGTGATCGTGGCCACCCAGATGCTGGAAAGCATGATCGAAAGCCCCATGCCCACGCGTGCCGAGGTCTCGGACGTCGCCACGGCGATCTACGAAGGGGCCGACGCTATCATGCTGAGCGCGGAATCGGCGGCGGGCGATTATCCTGTCGAGGCGGTTTCGACGATGGACAACGTGGCTTTCGAGGTCGAGAGCGACGAGAACTACACGACGATCATCGAGTCCAGCCGCACCGCCGACCGCGCCAGTGTCGCCGACGGCATCGTCGCCGCCGCCCGCGAGATCGCCGAGACCACGAACATCACCGCAATCTGCTGCTATTCGGAAAGCGGCACGACCGGCCTGTTGACGGCCCGGGAACGGCCCCGGGTGCCGATCATCGTGCTGTCGACCCGGATCGATACGGCGCGGCGGCTGTGCTTGTCATGGGGCACCAATTGCGTGCGCACCACGACCGAGGTCACGCGGTTCAAGATTGCGGTGGTCGAGGCGGTGCGCGCGGCCATCAAGACCGGGATCGCCAACAAGGAGGACATGGTCGTGGTCACCGCCGGCGTGCCCTTCAACACGCCGGGGTCCACGAACATCCTGCGGGTCGCCCCCTGCGAGGAACGTTTGATTTTCGCCGCCGAAGCGGAGTAGCATCACGCATTTGTATCTTGCGTGTGAGTTGGAGCCTTGGACACTGACCTGATCTTCGTCACGGGCCTTGTGGTCGCAGGCTTGTCCATTCCCTCGATCATGGGGGCTCTGGCCGATGGCCGCGTCCCCCGTGTGGCCTCGATTGCGGTGCTGGTGGGTGGTGGCCTGGTGGCGCTTGCGGTCAGCCAGAAGCCCAGCGGCTACGCGCTTGAGGATATCCCGACGGTCTTCGTCGAGGTGGTGGGTCGCTACATCAACTGAGGTCCTTGCCAAATGGGCCGCATAGGCCTATACGGCGCGTTCAATCGCGCGTCCGGCCAGAAGCGGCATGCCGAGTCGCGTGTCACCGATACGTTCAAGGAGACGGAAATGCCCAAGTTGAAGACGAAGTCGAGCTGCAAGAAGCGGTTCAAGGTGACGGCCAAGGGCCGCGTGAAGGCCGGCCAGGCCGGCAAGCGCCACGGCATGATCAAGCGTACCAACAAGTTCATCCGTGATGCGCGTGGCACCACGACCCTGAGCAAGGCTGATGAGCAGATCATCAAGCCCATGATGCCCTACGCGCGCTGAGGAGAACCGGATATGCGAGTCAAAGGCGGAACCGTCACCCATCGTCGTCACAAGAAGATCACGGACCAGGCCAAAGGCTATTACGGCCGTCGCAAGAACACCTTCAAGGTCGCGACCCAGGCCGTGGACAAGGCCAACCAGTATGCCACCCGTGACCGTCACAACCGCAAGCGCAATTTCCGCGCCTTGTGGATTCAGCGGATCAATGCCGCCGTCCGCGCCCAGGACGAAAACCTGACCTACTCGCGCTTCATCAACGGGTTGATCAAGGCCGGTATCGAAGTCGACCGCAAGGTCCTTGCCGACTTGGCCGTGCACGAGCCCGAGGCTTTCGGCGCCATCGTGGAGAAAGCAAAGGCCGCGCTGTAATCCGTGTTGCGCCGGTTTTCGAATTGCGCCGCCCCAACGGGGCGGCCTTTTTCGTTGCGGGGCTGTTGTCAAAATGGGTGCTGCGCACGCTTGACTGAGTTCGTCGGGGGGCTCGGCCCCCAACGGCGCGCAAGCGCGCCGCCCCCGCGGTATTTGCGACCCGAAGAAGCTGGGGTTGCTTGAAACCGGGGCGGGGCCGGGGTAACGAGCCGTGACCAATCCAAGGGGCCCGTCATGGATGAGCTGAAGTCCAAATACCTCGACCTGATCGCCAAGGCCAGCGATGCTGCGGCACTCGAGGAGATCCGCGTCGCTGCCGTGGGCAAAAAGGGCGAGGTCAGCCTGAAGATGCGTGAGTTGGGCAAGATGACGCCTGAAGAGCGGCAGCTCGAGGGGCCGCGGCTGAATGCGCTCAAGGACGAGATCAACGCCGCCTTGGTCGCGAAGAAGTCGGCGCTTGAAGACGCGGCGCTGGAGGAGCGGCTGAAGGCCGAGTGGCTGGACGTGACGCTGCCCGCGCGCGACCGGCATGTCGGCAGCATCCATCCCGTCAGCCAGGTCTGGGAGGAATGCACGGCGATCTTTGCCGACATGGGCTTTGCCGTGGCAGAGGGCCCCCAGATCGAGAGCGACTGGTACAATTTCGATGCGCTCAACATCCCGGGCCATCACCCGGCGCGCGCGGAAATGGATACATTTTACACGCATCGGTCCGAGGGTGACACACGTCCCCCGCACGTGTTGCGCACCCATACCAGCCCTGTCCAAATCCGGTCCATGGAGGCCCAGGGCGCTCCCATCCGCATTATCTGCCCGGGCCGCGTCTATCGCGCTGACTACGATCAGACCCATACCCCGATGTTCCACCAGGTCGAGGGGCTTGCCATCGACCGCGACATTTCCATGGCGAACTTGAAATGGGTTCTTGAGGAATTTTTCAGCGCTTTTTTCGGCACCCATGTCGAGACCCGGTTCCGCGCCTCTCATTTTCCCTTCACCGAGCCGAGCGCCGAGGTGGACATCCAGTGTTCCTTCGAGGGTGGCACCGTGAAGGTAGGCGAGGGCAACGACTGGCTAGAGGTGCTGGGGTCGGGCATGGTCCATCCATCGGTGCTGCGGGCTGGCGGCATCGACCCGGACGCGTGGCAGGGTTTTGCCTTTGGCATCGGGATCGACCGGCTGGCGATGTTGAAATACGGGATTCCCGATCTGCGCGCCTTCTTCGAGAGCGACCTGCGCTGGCTGCGGCACTACGGGTTCAGCGCGCTGCAGGTGCCGACGCTGCACGGGGGATGACCTGCGGTAAGCCCGGCCGTCGCTGGCGATCCCGGGAGGACTCGAACCCCCAACCTGCTGATTAGAAG
>NZ_DATFIP010000063.1:0-2057 GCF_035270045.1 Salibaculum sp. | reverse complement strand
CAGGATGGTGTGGTCTTTGCGCTGGCGGCGGCGGACGGCATGTTCCTCAATCCGCAGACGCGGGCGATGTCGCTGGCCGATACGTCCTCGGTCTGGCTGATCGTCGACGTGTTCGAGCGGGACATGGGGCGGCTCTCGTCCAACATGCGCGCCGAGGCGCGGTTCGATCATCTGCCGGGACGGGTCTTTGCCGGCGAGATCGACTATATCTTCCCCGAACTCGACACCGAAACGCGCACGCTTCGGGTGCGGCTGCGGTTCGACAACGAGGACGGGCTCCTGCGGCCCAACATGTTCGCCAATGTCTCGCTGATCCCGGCGGAGGCTCAAGAGGCGCTGACCGTGCCATCCGAGGCGGTGATCCGCACTGGCCGGGCCGAGCGCGTGATCCTCAAGCAGGCCGATGACACGTTCCGCCCCCGGCTGGTGACGACCGGGCTGCGCGGCGGGTTCGGCGCGGGCGGGCGCACCGAGATCGTGCAGGGCCTGGCACCGGGCGACGAGGTAGTGGCCTCGGCCCAGTTCCTGATCGACAGCGAAAGCGCGCTCAATGCGGGCATGATGCGCTTTGCCCCAACTGATGCCGAGCCGGCGATGGGCAAGGGCGTTCTGGCCTCGCTCGACAGTGATAGGCGGCTGGCGCGGATTGGACATGAGCCGATCGAGGCCCTTGGCTGGCCCGCAATGGAAACACGCTTTGCCATTCGCTCGGATGTGTATCTGGAGGACCTGGCTGAGGGCGACGAGGTGGAGTTCACCGCCGTGCGCGGCGCGGACGGCCTGATCGCGCTCACGGAGCTTGGCCGTGATGATGGCGTCGATGCCACGGGCACCGGCATGGTTCACGCGGTCACGCCCGAGGGCAAGCTGACCGTCAGCCACGAGCCCATCCCGGCGCTCGGCTGGCCGGCGATGAAGATGGATCTGGATGTGGCCGGGGTGGACACGGATTCGGTGCCGCTCGACACGCCCGTGACCTTCGACCTGGCCTCGGACGAGAACGGCATGTTCGCCATCGTCGCCGTACGGGCCGAGGGCGAGATGAAGATGGCCGAGGCTGAGGACATGGCGGAAGAGGCACCTTCCACCCCGCCGATCACCGTTGAGGGGCGCATCGAAGCAGTTGATCCAGAGGCGCGGACCGCCACAATTGACCATGGCCCGATCAAGGAGATCGGGATGCCGGGCATGACGATGGACTTTGCACTGTCCGATGCGGTTGATCCTGCGGACCTGCCGACAGGGCAGGACCTGAGCCTGACCTTTCTGCGGCCTGACGGCATGGCCATGGTGCTGGATGCGGTTGAGGCGACGCCAGAACCGATGACCGTCACCGGCACGATCAACAGTATCGACGCCGAGGCGGGAACCGCCAACATCACCCATGGCCCCATTCAGGCCATCGGCATGCCCAGCATGACCATGGACTTCGCGCTTGCCGGCGCACTGGACGCGAGTAGCCTGCCGGTCGGTCAGGAAACCGGCCTGCTTCTCTTACAGGGGGCCGACATGTCCTTGTCACTCGCCGGCACCGTGGAGTTGGGCCAATGATCCCCGCCATCATCCGCTGGTCAATCGCCAACCGCTTCCTCGTCATCGTGCTGGCGCTTTTCCTTGGGGCCGCCGGCGCCTGGTCGCTGCGCTCCACGCCGGTTGACGCCATCCCTGATCTGTCGGACGTGCAGGTCATCATCAAGACTCCCTATGCGGGCCAAGCGCCGCAGGTGGTTGAGGATCAGTTGACGTACCCGATCACCACCGCGATGCTGTCCGTACCCGGCGCGGTCGATGTGCGCGGCTTTTCGTTTTTCGGTGATAGCTATGTTTATGTCGTCTTCGAGGACGGCACCGATCTTTATTGGGCGCGCTCGCGGGTGCTGGAATATCTCGCGCAGGTGCAGTCTCGTCTGCCCGATGGTGTGAACCCGGAGCTTGGTCCGGATGCCACCGGGGTGGGCTGGATCTATCAATACGTGCTGGTCGACCGCACCGGCGGGCATGACCTTTCGCAGCTCCGCACCCTGCAGGACTGGTTCCTGAAATTCGAACTGCAAACC